>JAZSLM010000105.1:0-27862 GCA_045535375.1 Eubacteriales bacterium | reverse complement strand
TTCGCCCCCTTCACCCCTGCATTGTGAGTGCAATCATAGTTGTTTGCTCATTATTTGTGCAAATGCTATATGTTAATTTACAATTGTATTTGTCAGCAGTCAGAAACCGCCCCAGGAGTTACCCGAGGCAGTTTTGATATTAATTTCCTGTATCAACTCTAATAAAGTCGATATTATTTGTCAAGAGGAAGGAACCGCTTGAATTGCTGTTGCCGAGGTAGCTGAAGGCAAAATCGGCTACGAAAGGGTAGGGACTGAGGTCGGCAGCTGCACCACCGTTGAAGTCGCCGGTTACATTGTTGAGATTTTCAACAGTCAGCACGCCGTCGCGGTATACGCTTACAACGCTCTTGCCCGTCGCCGCGTCATAGGTGTTGACGAGCTTGATGACGGTGCCCGTCGACAGACGCGAGCCCTCGTCGGAATAGTTATAGTAACCCGCGCCGGTGCTGTAACCCTTGACGTCGTAATCCGAAACTGTCAGCTTGCCGCCGCGGTAGGAAAGCGCCTTGTTGCCCTTTATGTTCGTCGCTTCGCTTGCAAGAATGAATCCGTTTGCGCCTGTAATATCGCCAAAACCGATCTCGATCGACCAGTTTTTATCGTGGCGGAGGTCGATAGCCTTGACTATCTCAAGCTGTGCCTTGGTGCACGCGAGGACGCCGCCCTCGATCTTATAGGAACCGAACAATGCCTTTTCGAACATGGCGTTGACCACTCTGCCATCCTTGTCGCGAGCGAGAAGGTCGCCGTCGAACTCCCAGGAATACTGCGCGGGGAGATCTGCGGGGAGGTCGATGCTGTTGTCGATGATCTTATAGGTAACGCTTCCCTTCGCTCCGGATTTTGCGGTGAAGGTGACGGTAACAACGACGTCGTTGTAATCCTTCATGCTCTTGACGTTTACGCAACCGAAGTTTGCGCCCGTCGAATTGATAAGCTCTGCGGTGACGTCCTTGCCCGCGCTTGTGATCTTGATCTCGACCTTACCCGCGCAGGAGCCGTCGGTCACGCGGAAGGAAAGATCGTCTATCATATCGGTGATATCAACATCAACGGTGTCGCCCGCCTTCGAGATCTTGCGGTCCTCGGGTCTGCCCGAGCTATTTGCCATCAGGAAGGAAAACTCCGAGCCGTGGAGCGCGCGATACATATTGTACGCCGAGTCGGATGCGATGAGGGTGTAGCCGAATTTGCCGTAGTGGTTGTTATTGTTCGAGCCGAAAAGCGTCGACATCGGCATTGTCAGCGAGCCGTTTTTGAAGGTTGCGGTGTTGCCGTATTTGTCACTGTGGCTATCGGCAGACGAATATTCAGCCATCATTCTTATGTAATTCTTGATATCCACCGTCTTCTTTTCGGTAGGCGCACCGGTGAAATACTCGGTGAGTGTGGTTGCCATGAAGATATCGTCGTTTTTATTGGCGAGATCATACTGCGCCGCAACCGTGGTGGAATAGAAAATGTCGTTATTGAGCGTGTTATTGTCGCCGCCCTGACGGACGCGCATTATTGCCATATATTCAAGTCCCGCCTCGGTCTTGAGCTTATTCCAGATCGCGGTAAGGCATGCGGAGTATTCAACGGGATCGATTCCGCGAACGCCGTCGCCCTCGCCCTGGAGCCAATAAACTCCGCGGCTGACGATCTCGTACTTGTCAGCAAGTCCCGCATAGTATTCAACACACTTGTTGACCATCGTCACGGTATAATCGGTGCCCGAAGTATCACTCGGACTTGCCGCCCAGCCGTAAATGGAGGAGCCGTTTTTACTCGTTCCGTCTCCCGACTGGCTGCCGCCCTCGTGCCATACGAGAACGTTCTTGACGGGATCGCCCGCCGCGACGCTCTGCTCATAGAGCTCAGCAAGCAGAGTGCTGTGGAAGCCCGTCGTCGCCATGGTGAAATCGGAGGGCGACTTTGCGGCAACTCCTCTGCCCGCGCCCCACCAATAAGCAGTGCCGAGGGGGCAGGTGATATCCGAGGTCGCGTTTGCAAAATGGTTGCCCGAGTTGCTCTGACCCATAATTACGATGAGATTGAGCTTCGCCTTCTCGACGGTAACCGTCGCGGTCTTTTCGCCAAGCTTCACGGTCGACGTGCCAATTCCCTTTGCGTGGAAATATGTAGTTCCCTTCTTCTCGATGATCTCGATCGAGGTGCCTTCGGTAACCGAAACTCCCTCGTCAGTGGGCATAATGCCTTCGATATCGGTGAGGTAATCGTCGTAGTAAGCGGTAACGGCGATGGGTGCTTCGGTCTGCGCCCCGGTTTCGGGAAGGGTGGTTTCAGGTTCGGAAGTAGTATCGGTTGCGGGGAATGCGGAGGTTTCAGCGGGCACTTCTGCGGGAGTGCATCCGCAAAGGATCGCAAGCGCGATCGCGATGATGATGACGAGTAGATTCTTTTTCATGGTCATTCTCCTTTCGGTTCAGAACAGATATCAAATCGTAAATTATAGCAAATTTCAATAAAATTCGTTTTTTCGGTGGCTTTGCAGCCGAAAAAACACCTTTTAGCCGAGCAGGGCGAGCCCGCGTGCCGAGGGGAGCCGTAAAAATCGAAGATTTTTGCGGCGGCGATAAGCGCGCGCCTTCAATTGTAAAACTCAGTTTTACAATTGGTTGGTTCGGAGCAGATATAGTAGCTGTCTCCGAAATGCAGTTCGATTTTGTAAAGATAATATTTTTCTCCGCCTGCGGTCAATTCCTCGCAGACAGCCTTTTCGGTGTGGCCGTCGCGGAAATGAAGCAGACATTGGGGCGCGTTTTCGGTTGCCTCGACCGCTATCGGGTAGCCGAGGAAGTACTCACCGTGGTCCGTCGTCCAGGCATCGAAGCCCGAGAGATAGGTCTTGTCGTTGGAGGGACCGTTCGTCTCCCACTTGCTCGGCGAGAGAGTCCACGAACGCGACCAGACGAAAACGTGGAGCATGCGGAATTTTGCGTATTCGTTGAAAAGGCGGTTGATATTGACGTCCTCGGGGTTATATCCCGCGGCGCAGCCTTGTGCAAGCTGAGCGACGCGATAAAGTCTGTCTTCGGCTTCTTCTCTGTTTTCGGGCGCGGCGGGGAGATTCTTTCCGCCCTCGCACCAGCCAAGCGGGAGATAGGGGATGCGACGGTGGACGTATCGGAGTCCCGGCTCGAGCGTGCCGCCCATGATTCCGATGCAGTTTTCCTGCGACTGACCGTCACGAAGTAACTCATCCGTCATTGCCGTCAAAAGCTCGACCTTGTGGTATTTTGCCGAGGGCTTGATCTCGATCAGCACGGGCGTGTTCGGATACGCCTTCATTTCGTGCATCAGGTCGTCGAATCTGTCGATAGTTTCGTTCGGATGCTCGATTCTGTGGAGAGAGGACAAGAATTCGTAACTGCTCTCCTCGGTCACGGCGACCTCGCAATCGAAAAGTCCTTTGGTATTGGTGTTGTGCATTACAACCGCGACGTCGTCCAAGGTCAGCTTGACGTCGATCTCGGCACCGTCGAAATAATTTTTCGCCGCGGCAACGACCGATGTGATCGTGTTTTCGGAAAATTCACCGTTATTCGAAAATCCCTTGTGTGCAAGGAGATTGCGGCGGCGGAAATTTGTTCCCTCGGGGAAAGACGCGAGGAATGAATACGCGCCCGCAAGGTCGGCGGTGATTACGCCGTTGACGCCCCTCGTAGCCGCTTTGCCGAAATCACCGTATGTCAGAACGTGGATAAATCTCTGCTGAAGCGAGTGAACGGCATCGGCGGTGGCAACTTCGGGATCGAGAATGACTGAGGTCGCGCCGTTTGATACGCAAATAGCGGGCAATTTGTCGATCTCAACCGAGGCGCCTCTGCAATCGAGCATTCCGCGGAGCATCGGCATCAGATCGTAAGCTGCGTAAAGGCGCTCGCGGTCCTCGTAGCTTGTGCAAAGGATCGCATCGCCGACGTGGTTTTCTTCAACAAAAGCACGGAGCTTGGACATCGTTAAATATTTATCAAACACAAGTATCGGCACCGAGCGCGAGCAAAGCGCGAGGACATCGTAAAGCGGTGCTCCCGCAACTGTCAGCTCGGGGGAAATATGCAAAATTACGTTCTGCGGTGGCGTGTCGCAGGTCAGTGCCGACAGATCAGCGGAACACTTGACCTCAAGAACCACCGTCGGCGCGGCAACGACCGGGCAGACGGGCATATAAATATCCTTCGAAAAGGACGCGCGGATGCTTTGATAGAGTGGTTTCATACTTTTACTCCTTAAGAAATAAAGTCTATTTTCAATAAAATCCGTTTTTTCGGCGAGCAAAGCGAGTCCGCGCGCCGAGGTGAACCTGACGAAATCGCAGATTTTGTCAGGCGGCGATAAGCGCGCGTACCCCGCCGCGCGGTTTTCAATTGTAAAACGTAGTTTTACAATTGGCTTACATAGTCGGCAAGGCCGATCGCTATCTCAAAATGCCCCGAATCGTGCTGGGTGTGCTTGATCTGACCTTCTTTTGCTCTCATAGTCCACTTCGGCGAGTCGAGAAGATCGCCGCTTGTGAAGAAAACGTAGAGATTCAACCCTCTGAAAGCGCAGACCGCCTGCACTCCGGCACATTCCATTTCGACGGAAATGCATCCGTCTGCCTTGCGCTTTGCAAAATTATCCTCGGTCTCGCGGAAGATCGCGTCGGTTGTCCAGGTCTTGCCCTTGACGTACGATATCTCGTTTTCCTTCATAAACGCCTCGACCGCATCGGCACCGGGGATATCGATATAGTCGGACGCGGGGGCATAGTGATAAGAAGTTCCCTCGTCGCGGTACGCCGCGGTGGGGATCATGACTTTACCGCGCGCAATTTCTCGGTCAAGGCAGCCGCAGCCGCCGAAAAGGACGTATTTGTCGGTCGAAAAGATCGCGCGGGTGTCCTCGACGGACGCCGCCGCGGCGGGCGCACCGACGTAAGACTTGAAGAACGCGAATTTTTTGTTCTTATATTTAATCAGGTAAACGGGCGTGTTTCCCGTGACCGACTTCGACTCGCCGATCTGCTCGCAATCGTAAGTTTCGGTCACGAATTTTTCGATCATATAGGAAAAAGTGATGATGCAGGCGTCAACCTTGACCGCATCAGGATTGATAAAGGGGGTCAGCTTTGCCGCGGAATCGGGATCAAACGTGGTTGTTATCATAATCTTCCCTCGCTTTTCTGGATTGAATTAATTATAGCATATTTTTTGTGGGAAATCAATGGAAATATAAATAATAAGGAAGATTTATGTGAGGCAAATGTCTTAATTTATTATAAAATACCTACGTTTACCTTATATGCAGTACAGACTCCGATCTCCTCATTCACCGCTCCTCGCGGTCCCCTTTCCCCGCTGGGGAACGCTTAAGGGATTGGCACTAATCGCTAACTATTCAGCGAAGAAAATTTAGCAAAATAATTTTGCATATCAAATTGGAATATTTTATTGAAAAAGTTTGTAGAAACTCCATTACGAGTGCAAAATAATTTGATAAAAATATTCCGATCTGCCCAAACAAAATTATAGCAATAGCCGATGTTCGCTGAAATGCGATGAAGACGGGACCAACCCCCAAGCGTTCCCCAGCGGGGAAAGGGGACCGCGGGGAGCGGTGAATGAGGAGAGCACCGTCTGTACTGCATAATATCCAAGCGAACAAATATTATTAAATGTGAAAATTTTTACCGCGGCGAAAATTCACCTTGTTATGTTGCATATCGTAGTATTAAAAAAGCTCGAGGCTGAGTACGCTATACTTAGCAACTCAGCCTCAAATTCTTTACATTATTACTTTTTCAAAATCTTCTCAACAAGCTCCTTAACGTCATCCTCGTCCATAAAGGGCAAGTAATCAGTAACAGCCCCGACATTTCCTTTTTCGAAGGCATCAAATGCCAACTCTTTAACATCGTCTTCGTCCATAAACGGCAGGAAATCCGCAACAGCTTTGACGTTCCCCTTTTCAAGCGAATTGAAAGCCAGCTTTTTCACGTCGTCTTCCAACAAAAAAGGAAGAAAAGGTTTTACGTCCTTACCGTCTTCTGCCGCGCGAAGTGCAAGCTCCCCGCACATATCTTCGCTGATAAATGGACAAAATGTTTCGATATGTCTACCGTCGTTATATGCAGCCTCTGCCAATTTGTCAAGTGCATCATCCGTCATAAAAGGCATCAATTCCTCGAAAATCGCACCCTCTCGGTAAAACTTCCATGCAAGATCATCAATGTAATCCTCGTCAAGGAAAGGAAGCATCGGAACTATTTTCGCGAACTTTGCAGTTGACAGCGATACTATCTCCTCCACCTCGTCGGGTTTCATAATGCTTGCCGCTTCCTCGAGATCATCCTCAGAATATTCCTCTACCTTGACATCTTCGCCGCGCGCGGCATCAATAACAACTTGATTCTTCTTTCCGAGAATATCATCTATTGAAACATCAAAAAGCTCCGCAAGCTCAGAAAGTCTTGAAATGTCCGGCATTGAATTGCCGCGTTCCCAATTTGATACCGCTTGAAAGCTGATCCCAAGCGCATCGGCAAGCTCAAACTGCGTCATATTCTTCTTTTTTCTGAACTGTGCGATCCTGCGCCCTACTTTTACCGTTTCAAACATTTTATTTCTCCTTTCGTTCGGCTCTTGCCGACGGGAACATTATATCGAAAAACGCACTCAAATTACAGCAACTCGCGCTTGAGGAGCAAAACTCAAGCAGTGCTTGAATTTATGATCAAATTTCCTTAATTATCTTCATCACGCCGTCGATTTCGGCGACTTCGTATAGATGAGCACGCTCGAGCATATTTTTCTCGGGGGCGTGGATGCACATGATGTTTCTGCCATCCGAATCGCGGAAGAACATTGCGTGGCCGCCGTTTTGGTCGAAAAGCGGCTCCGACAGGTGCTCCCAAGGGCCCTTTATGTCGCCGTTTTTCGAGACCACCGACAAAACGACGTAGTTATTTTGCAAGTACGGCGACCAGGTCAGGAGGAGCGAGCCGTCCGAAAGTCTCTGCAAGAAGGGCGCGTCCGAGCCGTAGCGCAGATAGTCCTTGCCCTCGTACTTGATGCGGTGAGGCGTCGCCTTCGAGATCGGAGATTCGTCCGAGCCGAAAACGAGCCAAGGCTCGCCTTTGATCTCGGTGAGATCATCGGTCAGCTCCGCGCCCCAGATCTCACCGACGAGCGCGCCTTTTTCTTCAACATAGTTATCAGGCCAATCGTGCGAATAGAAAATATACGGCTTGCCCTCGTGAACGTAAAGCGTGCCGTCGATGCAGCTTTGCTCCTGCGGAGTCACGGCGCGGGGCACGAGCGGCAGGAATGGACCGCGCGGAGAATCGCTGACGCAGATCTGCGTTCCGCGCAAGCCGTTTTTGCCAAGCAGGGACACGAAAAGATAAAACTTTCCTTTATATTTATGCACCTCGCCCGCCCAGACGTCTTTATACGCCCAGAAATCCTCGGGGATCTCGAAGGAAACACCGCCCTCCTCCCAATTTTCAAGGTCTCGGCTTGTGTAATACGAATGCGTCCTCGCGCCCGTTGTCGCATAAAGATAATAAACTCCGTCCTCAAGGACAATGAAGGGATCTCGGACACGGATATCTTCTCTTTTAAGCATCATAACACCTCAATATTCATTTAAAAATCTCAAGCATTGCTGTCAGCGCATCTTCGATCGGCGGCAATTCGGGATGCCACTTTCTCTCCCATTCGAGCGAAAAAGCACCGTCATATCCGTGCTCGGTGAGATATTCTGCCATTTCGCGCAAGGGCAACGTGCCTTTTCCGGGGAGCACAAGACCTTCCGGGGTGACGTCCTTAAGGTGTACGTGACGGATTAGAGTGCGGAAATCATCGCAGAAATCTCTCCAATTTTCGCCGTAAGTGTTTCTTGTGTGGCAAACATCCCAGACAAATCCAAAGTTTGCGTATTTTCCGCAGATCTCGGCGACCTTGCCAAGACGGGAGCCTGTGTTGACGTCGCCGTGTGTTTCAAGCAGGACTTCGACGCCTTTATCCGAAGCATATTCACAAAGAGTCGATATTCCGCGGGCGATGCGGTCAAGGCATTCGTCCTCGTCGCCCTTGATATTGTTGCCAAAAACGCGGATCCCGCGGAAACCTATCTCACGCGCGGTATCGATGGCGTAAATTCCCTCCTCGATGAAATTATCGAACTTCACTTCGTCGTGAAAACTGCAGGAGGTGCCTAAAATAAGGGGAGTTACACCGTATTCGCGGAATTTTTCTTTGGTCACAGCTCGGTTTTCGGGCAGAAGCTCTGCCATTTTGCGTATATTCACCTCGCCGCAAAGTCCGCGCAGTTCAAGTGCGGAAATCCCGAATCTTTGCGCGAGCGCAAGAGCTTCGTCGAGGCTGTAATCGGTGCAACCGAGGGTTGAAAAACAATATTTCATTTTTATTCCTTTCTGCGTATTTCCATTTCGATCTCGAAGGATACGCTTCCCGTGGCAGATATCTCTGTTCTGCCCCAGCCTGCCTCCGAGGTATCCACATTCGGCAGATAATCTGTGCCGTTAGCTTCAAAACGGTGACCTTCGCCGCCTATGCAAGAGATTTTCACCTCTGCGGGCGACTTGACATGGCAATAAAGCTCCCGTTTTTCGCCCTTGATGACTATCAGATCTCCGTTAACAACAGGCTCGCTTTGAGAGTGAATGACAAAGGTAACTTTCGAACTCGGATCTATCGGCTCAACGCGGTCGGAAACGGTCAGAATTCCGCGCTCACCGTGATCGGGCTCGAAACGCATTTTTCGCGTGACCGAGCGGCAGGTTTCGGAATATGCCTCGGAAAGATCGCCCTCGATCTCATAAGCTCCTGCCGATTCGCTGTGCGAGACGACCTTTGCCATTCCGTATTCCGAAAGCCAGCTCTCAAGCGTTTTCGGCTCTTTTTTCTCGCGCGGTATGCGGGTGCCCTTGCCGTCCACCAGAATGCAGTTGTGCGCGAGGGTGTGGATGGTGTAATTTTTGCGGTGGGGCGTGTTGTAGCTGTCGTAAACTCCCGAATCGGATGCCAGAATCTCGCCGTCGTAAATCTGGAAGCATCCTGTGTCGAGGTGATCGTGATTTGCGCCCCAAAGGCAGCCGATCTTCATCAGCACCACTCTTTCGCCGTCGTTATAAACCGTTGCGCCGACGGGCCAATCGAAATATCTGCCAATCGGCAGTTTTCTATCATCGGAAAGAGGGGTGAGCTTGTTCCAGATGAGGTAGACCGCGGGCGAGATCACCCCCTCGCCGCATGAACCCTCGTCATAGTAATCATAGCTATGCGCAAGCGGGATCAGGTATTCTTCACGGAACTGCTTTTCGGATTCGGAATACCAAAGCGCATCTCCGCTGTACGCCGCAGCGAGGAAAAGCGGAACGAAAAATGGATTTTTATGCGTATAAAGTGCTTTTGTTTCGTTATAATCGTCGCCGAGGCGGAGTGCTTCGCCGTCAGATCGGCGCAGATAGAGGAAACTTTCGGCAGTGGAAACGGTTTTGGGCGGGAGCACCCTCTCACCGCTCATTGAATAGATGAGAAGTCCGAACCACATTGCCCATGCATAGCGGTAAGAGCCGTAGCAGGGTCCCTGAGGATGAAATTCGCCCGCGAAAACCTTTTCGTATGCGGGAATATATTCCTCAAAAAGTCTGCCCGCGCAAAATTCATAAATATCGGGACGTTCGTCATAGACCGCGATCGAAAACGCCAGCAGATCGCGCAAAAGCTGTGCCTCGTTGCCGTGACCGCTGATCGCCGCTTGTTTAGCGGGCGGATATCCCATTTCAAAATATTTTTCCGCCAGATCCTCGCAAGTGGCGATTATTTCTTCGCGTTCCTCTGCATCAAGCAGGTAATAGCACCAGTCGTAAACCTCGGAAGCAATAAAAATGAGATGACCCGCAAAGCGCGCCTTCATATAATCATCATATACAAAGGCGTTACGAAGTAAAAACAGGAGCTTTTCGATCACACCTCTGCCCTTTTCGCGGTCATCCTCGAGCAGAGACTCCAACGCTTGCGCCTCGAGGGCAATATACTCTTTCAAATGATACGTTCCCTTTTCGGGCATAGCGCCAACTCCGAGGATCGGAAAATCACAGAGCTCGCGGTAAAGCCTCCACGCTTCGGTGCCCTCGGAGGCTTCCCTGATGCGGGCGATGTCCTTTTTTCGGAGCATAAGTCGGGGATGCTCCGCGGGAGGCAGAACGGAGGGAATTTTATAGGTTGAACAGATCATAATTTTAACTCCTTGACATCACGGATGCGGCAGCGCGGCTGATCTCATGCGGCAGCGGCGAGCCATTTTTCAGGTATTCGGAGGCTTCGATAAGTAAAGATCTCGTTATATCCCGGCGCAGATCGACAGTCGGACCCGCCATGTGGGGCATGAGTATGACGTTGTCAAGCTTAAACAGACCGCTTTCGGCGGGGATGGGCTCCTTTTCATAAACGTCGAGCAAAGCGCGAAAGCGTCCCGATGCAAGCTGTCCTTCGAGCGCCGCCTGATCGACAACGGCACCGCGCGAGGTATTGATAAACAAAGAATTTTCGGGCAGGAGTGTGAGCAGTTCTTCGCCGATCAGGTGGTGGGTCTGATCGTTCAGCGGGGTGTGCACGGTGACAATATCGCAGGTTGAAAATATCTCTTCAAGGCTTGCAAGCGCAAGACCGTACTTTGCAACGTCATCCGCGGGCAGAGGCTTTATATCGTAGACCTTAATTTTTACGCGGAATGGCTGAAGCATTCGCACAAGATGGCGCGCGATCGCGCCGTAGCTGACGATACCGACGCTCTTGCCGAGCAGACCGCGGTTGGAGTCGGCGGAGGTTTTCCAGATCTTATCGTTTTTCAAGCGCGTGCTGTATTTCGGGATATCGCGCAGGGCGGTCAGCATATATCCGATCGTTCCCTCCGCCACCGACTCGGCAAAGAAATCGTTGCCCGAAATGACGCGAATGCCGCGCTCCCACATCTCATCGCTGACAAAGGGGACCACGGTTCCGCAAAGGTGGACAAGCAGGCGCAGATTCGGCGCGCGGTCGAGAATACGGGAATCAAGACGCGGTGAGCCCCAACCGGTCACGTAGATATCGCTGTCGCCGATCTTCTCCGCGATCTCTTCGTGCGTAAGGTGAATGCTTTTCTCGTTCCAGATCACCTCGCCGAGCGACGAGGCAAGCGCAATATTATCATCGGTAAAAAATGTCGGGAACACCGAATTCTTCGGCAGCGTCACAAAGCTTTTCATTTTCTTTTTCCTCCCGCCGTCAGTTAATATAATTATACCATTTTTTTCGGATTTTTCAATAGGAAAAGCGGCAAAATCAAAGATTTTGCCGCTTCAAATTATTAAAATTCGTCTTTATGATCCATAAAGAAATCAAAATACTTGCGCACGTTGGGTAGCTCGGTCCAATTACAGACCGACGCAGGATAGGAATCGAGGTTATAGATCTTCGCTTCCTTCATAGCGAGAAAAACGGGAGAATGGGTGGCAATTATAAACTGACTGCGCCCGACACGCGCCGTTGCCGAAATATACTCCGCAAGCTCGATCTGAAACTCGATCGAAAGGCTGTTTTCGGGCTCGTCGAGGAGATATACGGCATCGTCCTCGATACGTTCAAGGAAGTATCGCATCGCGGTCTGACCGTTTGAATAAAGGTCGATATCCCTTGCCACGCGCTTTTTGACGTAACTTGATTGCGACTTTTTGGGAGAAAGTATCTCCATCGTCTCGTTCCATCGCTCGTAGTCGTCAAGACTGTGAAGGCGGCGACTGTCGGGATCGTTCGATGCCGCCCAATGAACGGAAGAATAAGTATCAAACAGCTCGTTTCTCTGAAAATTGATATTTTCGTTGACCATGCGCGCCTTGAGAACGTAATCGAAAACGTCATCGCTTGTCAGCACGCAGCTGCTTCGCGGCTCGCGAGCATAGTCAAGCGAGCACAGACTCACGAATTTGTCAAAAAGAGGCGCGTCGTTGAATTCGGAATAACGGTTTGCCCGCATTTTGCGTGCCAGAACGTTGATCAGCGTGCTCTTCCCCGAGCCGTTGCCGCCGTAAAGCATAGTGATGCCCTCAAAATCAAGGCTACCAAGCCGCATATCGGGAAATATCTTGAAGGGATAAAAGGTGTTGAAGCAGGTGCGCTTTTCATCCTTGATCACATTGATCTCGGTAATCTCACTCGGCAAAATCAGTTTTTTGACGTAAATCATTCTTTATCAACCTTTCGATTATTTCGCTCCAGAACAGAAACGACACGGCGGAGCGGGCGAAATAACTTCACATTGACCACTCCATCGAGTCGGCTTTGACGTAATCGCAGTTCTTCAAAAACTCGTCGTCGAGCGACTGGGAGTTTGCCCAGATGACTATACCGTCGCGGAAGCCGACGTTTGAGCAGAATATTTCATCACCGCACTTGATCCGCCAATCCTTGACCCCGCGGAAGATCATCTCCACCCTCGGGCTGCGGATGATGCTCGTGACGTCAACGCCTACCAGCAAGCAGTCGCCGTAATGCTCCGCAAACACGACAACTCCGTCATGCAAACTGTTTGTCGCCTCGTAAAACGCGACGATATCTGCGTTATTTTTGATTATTCTATCCTCTTTCGTTGGGCTCGCCGTCTTTTCGATTATTTCGCTCCAGAACGGAATCGACACGGCACCGTCGGTGGAGAGCTTGCCGCCAAAAAACTCGTTTTGCAGATATTCCGAGAGATTGCGTCCGTAAATGATCGTATCCATACCGACGGTGGAAATGACGGGCGGGTCATCGACGCCCTCGATCACGGGGACGTATCTGTGCGAATAGATCGGGATAAGCTTGGGTGCTTTGGCGGCGACACGAGAAAATACCGCCAGCGCTTCGTCCTCGTTTTCGGGGCGTTTTCCCCAAGAATCCAGCCAAAATCCACCCTTGACGTCTTGCTTCAGCCAATCTATCGGACCTTCGATCATTTTTTTGATCGCGCGGACGTTATTTTCATTGAAATCCTTCCACAGCGGGAAAGGAACGGTCGAAGCCCAAAAGGGCACCCCGCAGGAATAAAAGTCTGCAAGCGCCTGCGGAAACTTGAAGCCGTAGATATCTTCGATCTTCCGGGTCTCTTCCTCGGTCAGACCTTCTGCAACGTAATAGCCCTTGGATTCAAGAAGCTTTAGAATTGAACAGTAGTTTTTCATAGTGTTCATCCTTTTTCCTTCCGATAAGATTTTGTAGCAAAGCTCTTTGATATCGGCGATTGATTTTTCCTTAAACTCGGGGAGAGTCCGCACGATAGTGTCGAGCTCCTCGCCGAGATTGAGAAGGCGGTAGAGATCGGGATCGTCCTTGTATTTTTCGTAAATACCGGGACGGAAAAGCAGTTTTTGCGCAGTTTCGGTGGTGATGGTGTTCGATTCGATGGCATCGACAAGTCCGAGTGCCATTGCCGCTATGCTGCATCTGAGTTCTTTGTCGAAAGTTTTTTCTTTCATTTCTTTTCTGACAATACGATCAGCACGTAAAATATATTTTTTCGGGCATTCTCTGCCTGCGAAAATCAAGTCAGTCGTTTTTGTGACTGTGCAATCTCGTCCTGCTCCATCGGCGCGTTACGATAAGCCACGCGGCAAAGGAAAGGATGACGAAGGGGAGGTCTACCGTAAAAATCGTAAGTATCGATCTCGGAAAAGTGCTCAGGAATTCCTCGCTCACATAAAGCAGATTCACCGTGCCGAAGTATTTGGGCACGATTATCGGCCATACGACAAAGCCCAGAGTGTTGAGCCAAAAATTTTTGTTTTTGATCACGTAAAGGCACGCGTCGCGGAGAGTCCAATCAACGCCCTCAATGTGCTTGAGGTATGCCACTTTGTGCTCGGGATTTCTGACGAGCAGAAAAACGACGCAAACGGCAACCATAACGGCATACTGCACGACGGTCTTCCAGAGGAATTCAAGCCGTGTCTCCGCATCAATGAAAATGCGCATAGGCACCTGAAGGATCAGCATTACCAGAAACGCGCCGATAAAGTACGACACAAACAGAATTACGGAATTGACGAGAAAGTTTAAGATCTTTTTCATAAGTACATCTCCTTATCGCTGAAAAATACCGCTTGGGTTCCGTTTCATTATAGCATATTTTGCGCGCTGAAACGAAATCTGGGATAAATCGTGCATTTTTAGGGATAATTTGATGTTTTTACTTGCGTATGGTTATCTCTGCTCGTAGAACGTGCCGTCGCCGAGATCGTCGGAATTATCGGAATTTTCGTTCAAGCAGGACAAATAGTCGTTATAGGCATAATGATCCTCGCTTGCCTCGCGGTAGTCGGGGCAGACGAAGCTGCAATCACGGAGCTTGCGGAACAGATCTTTATCGCCGTCCAGCAGATCGCAGACGTCTAGCTTATTCTTCGGCGCGTAGTTTTTCAAGCATAAGATCTCGTCATTCTTATTGCCGAAGGGGGAGAAATTTCCGTGCCTGCAGGTGAGGCAGGATTTGATCCTTACGCCCTCGGGGAGTCCTTTTTGCAATGTGGCAAAAGCCTCTTCCCAGGTGTGGCAGACGGCGTTGCTCCAATACTTTTTGCCCTCGTAGGCAACGGTCAAAGTCATCGAAGGCGGATCGACGCGCACGCCGTTGTAATAAACGGGCACGTCGTGCTCGCGGAGCATCGCCTTTACTGTCACGTCACCGTTCGGGGTCGAGAGGACGAGCGGCTTATCGTAACGTCTGTGCCCCTCGTACCACGCCTTTTGATCGTAAGAATCCCATTCGATACGGACGTGATCGAAGGCGAGATCGACCGAAACGAATTCGCTTCCGATACCGCCGAATTCATATACGCCGTCTTTCTCGTCGAAAAACAGAACCATAATACCTTCTTTAAGCTCGGTGGTAAATCGCTCTTTTGCCTCGTCGCCCTCGTAGACCACGAGCGGCTCGTCGGTATAGGAATTGCCGTTTTCGTCCTTTTTCCAAGTACGGGGCGGCGTATAGGTCAGCTTTTTGATACCGCTGAAAGTTATAGCCGCTTCCCGGATCTCCATATCGGAGCGCTGTCTGTTCTGTTCTGCGCCCTTATGGATATTGAGCTCGGTCGCCTTGACGGTCAGATCGCCGTTTTCCCAAGCGGCAAACTTCCAAGTGCTGTCGTGGAACTCGAAATCCCCGAGGCTGTCCACCGAAACGTGGCGGAGCTCCCTTTGCATAATATAATATCTTCCGTCCCGCTCGTTTGAAAGGTCGCGGACGATACGGAATCCCATTCGCGTGTAGATCTCAAGCAATTCGTCAAAGCCGCCCTTGCCGGGCCATTTAAGCATTCTTTCGAGCGGGTATACCTCTGCGTGGGTATATCCGTCCCTTATTGCGTCCTCAAAGGCACTTGTGAGAAGCTTTTCTTCCATTCCGCAGCGTTTGAAATTGTCCGGGATCATCAGTTCAACGATCGATAGTATCTTCGAGCCCTCGGGAGCGGTGGGAATTGCGCGTTCTTCCTCGGAGATTCCGAGGTTCGCGAAGGATTCCTTATCACCGCAATGGCAGAAGCCGTAGAAGGTCTCGCCGCAGCAGGCAACAGTACCCCTCGCGATCTTGCCGCCGATAAGTCGTTCGGTCTGATTGAGCCATATTTCGGTAAGACCTGCGACGCCGTGTTTTTTATGAAGCAAGGAATTATTAAGTGCGGTCTGCTCCTCGTCGGGAATATGCCAGCACATACCGTAATTCGAGTAATTTCCCTTGCAGATAAGTCTTTGACAGAATTGGAAATACCTTTTCCAATCGTGACGGTGGAGGTGGCGGTATGCCATATCCTCGCGTACGATCTCGCGTCGAAGATCGAGCGATGCGGGATGCGCGAGGTTTTCCGATCCCGCAACAACGCTGACGAACTGCGGTATTCTTTTGTCGTCGTAGCTGAGTCGCGTTACCTTATCAAACAGCGGATCGGTATACTTCATCGGCGCGTCCGGCGCATTATCGTACGCACGCGCAGACTCATACGCCATTCTGTATTTTTCAAGATAGCCGTCGACATCCCCCTCGTCGAGGAGTATGCAGGCGTCCTTGCAAAACAGATCCCAGTTGTATTTTTTATCGTTCGGCATCATAGCATCGAGCATTGCGTACGCGGCATCTATCGACTCGCGGGTATTACGCTCCAAGAGCTTGCCGTAAAGATCGCTGAATCTCTTTTCAAGCTCCTTCTGCTCGTATCTGATCAGCTCGTCACCGCCGAGGATCTTTGCTACCCAACGGTTGCGCACCTTGGAGTCCTTTATCTTGTAGGCATATTCAAGCGCGCGGTCGCGGTCTCCCAGTGCATATTGAACTTCTGCCAAGAATGTAATATAGCTATCATCATTGGGATAACGATGATGAAGCTCTGAAAAATACAGACTCGCGCTGTTAAGATAATACCTGTTCCTCTTGTTTTGTCCTACAGTCAAGCAATCGACTGCGCGGCGGTAGAGGAAGGTCTCGTCATCGGGAAATTCTTCAAGCGCCTCCTCGGCTACCAGTAAAGTCATCTCGTCGCCGAAAGGTATCATCTGCTGCCATCTGTGCTCGAACTCCGCGCGGCGGTCGGTGCCAAGCAAGTCGTTAAGACCTATCCGCAGTACCTTTGAGATCGGAACGAGCAGATTGATGTCGGGCATCGTCTGCCCCGTTTCCCATTTTGAGACGGCTTGCGAGGACACGTGCAGCTCCGCCGCAAGCGCGTCCTGCGTCAGTCCCTGCTTCTGTCTGTACTCGCGAATCTTTTCACCGATAGTCTTTTCCTGCATTTTATGCTCCTTAACTGTTCTTAAATTTATTATATCACACCCGCCCGCGAAATGCAAGAAACTTTTCGGATATACCAAAACAACCGCGGGTTGGGGATCAATCCTGCGAAAGGATCTCCTTCGCCATTTTGTCGCAGAGATCTTTGCTTATCGGCTGTGAAAACATTTCAAGGAAGAGATCGTAAATGACGGTTGAAAGCTCGGGCTCCGTCATATCATCGCGGATGCGTTTCGCCAATCTGTCGATTTCGGGATTATATTCGTCATCGGGGCAGCCCATTGCAAGCAGACCCATGGGGTCGTGCTTATCAATAACCGATTTTAGATCCCTTTGCATGATCTTTGCCGCCTTGTACCCCGTGATCTTATCGGGCCACGTTTCGCCGTAAGTGTAGCCTTCGAGCATTGTTATGAAACCGTCCTTGACGAACAGGACGTAGCCCGAGCCGTATTTGAGGTCGGGGAAATCTATATGCAGAGAGCCGAAGGGCTCTTTGATCCCGTCTCCGAAGGAATCGGCGGGGTCGGTGATCTCAAAATTCGTGTAAAAACCGACGCCCGTGAACTCGCGGCTCTTGATGCGGCATTTGTCATACTGCGCCATTATCTGCGCCTCGAACTCGGGCTTTTCCTTTGCAAGAAGCCTCATTACTTCGCGCTCGAAGCGCTTGAAGCTGTTTTGGGCGGAGGACTCGAGCTCTTTTTGCATAATATACCGTCTGATGCCGTCCTCGGTCAGATCGTGCACGACTCGGAAGCCGAATTTTTCATAAAGAGCGACCTCGCGCTCAAATCTTGCCGTGTCGTGATCCGCAAGATAGACCTCGGCTTTGGTATATTCACTGTTGTCCGCCCATTCGAGCGCGGCAGATATCAGCTCCGCTTCGATTCCGCAATATTTCAAATTGTCCTCTATCTGCATTTCGGCAAAGAACAGGACCTTCTCGCCCTCGGGAATCGCGCGATATTCGGTGGGCACGGGCAGAAAATCATAGCTTGCCTTATCCCAGGCGTTGCAATAGCCGACGATGACGTTGCCGATCTTCGCCGCAAAGCCATTCATTTTTCCGCCGCCGACGAGGCGTTCGATCTTATTCCTGCCCTGCTCATAATAACACTCATTTGTGCGGCACGAGCCGTATTTTTGGATCAGCGCATCCCTTTCGCTGACCTCATCGGGGTCATTGTTATACAAAGTCGAGAAACACACGAGCCCGTTTTTGCAAAGATGATGCTTGCAAAACTGATAAAACGCGATCCATTCGTGCCTCCAAAGGCGGGAGCAGGTCACGTTTTCCTTGGCGATCCTGCGGCGAAGCTCGAGCGACGCGCGGTGACCGAGCTTGGGGTCGGTGATAAAACGGTTGAAGAAGTGAAACAGATCAAGAGCTTTGTTCCGCTCGTTCTGCAAGCGGTCAAAGAGCGGATCGGTATACGCGATCGGCCCCCGCGGCAGGGCATCGTATGCCTTCACAGCTTCATACGCCTTGGTAAAATTCTCCGCGTAGCCTTCAAGATCGCCACAGTCAAGGCAAAGCTCGGCATGGGCAAGGTAAAGCGACCACAAAAGGTCACTGCGAAGCGCCTTGCCCTCGCCCATCATCACGTCAAGAAGCGCGTGCGCGGCATTTATCGACTCGCGGGTGTTTATGTCCACAAGAGTATTAAAAATATTCTTCACCTGGCCCTCAAGCTTCGTCTGCTTATATCTGATCTCTTCCTCGCCGCCGAGGTATTTGGCGATCAGGCTCTTTTGGCGGCTCGATGCCTTGAGCGAATATGCAAGATCGAGGGCTTTTTCACGGTTTCCGCGCGTGAAATGCACCTCGGCAAGCAAGGCGGTGTATTTCTCGTTGTCGGGATATTTTTGATGGAGCTCGGAAAAATGCTCCTGCGCCTGATCAAGATAGGCAAACGACCCAGCCTTGGTTTTACTTGAATCCATAGAAAGCTCATATTCCGCGTTTGCTCGGCGGAAAAGGAATTCCTCATCGTCGGGAAATTCCTTCAGCGCATCCTCTGCCGCGAGCAGAGCAAGCTCGTCGCCGAACGGGAGGGCACTCTGCCACGCGCGGTCAAATTCATCGCGCCGCGAGCCGCCGAGAAGCTCGTTGACGCCGACGCCAAGAATTCTCGACAGCGGCAACAGCAAATTTATATCGGGCATAGTTTGCCCGTTTTCCCATTTCGAGATAGCTTGCGGGGACACGTGAAGCTCATTCGCAAGATAGTCCTGCGTCAGCCCCTGCTTCTGTCTGTACTCGCGAATCTTTTCGCCAATCGATTTATCCTGCATTTTTGTGCTCCTTAATTTTTATATCAATGCTTTGACCTTCTCGAGCAGCTGCTTATACTCCTCGGTGAAACAGACTGTTTCGAGTCCTTTGTGTTCCTGCAAAAAGCCATAGTACTGCTCCAAAAGGCTCATCGGTCCGCTTTCGGGTGAGAGCTCGTCGAAGATCGGGGCGGTGAATTTTCCCTTTCCCTTGATAAACTTTTCCTTTGCAACGTCAAGCGCGCGGTAAAGATACTTCATCGTCTCGGCAGAGTCGCCGCGGGCGGCATAATATTTCGCGCGCGTGTACTCGATCATCATCAGGTGATCATAAAACCATTGGTAATTGCCGTCGGGAATGAGAGCGCGGATGATGTCCTCCGACGCCTGCAGAAGATCGAGATCGTCACTTCTCATCTCCCGCAGAAGGCTCAGAAGCTTTTCGCAAACTAACCTCTGACGGTGGCGGCGGAGTTCATCTCCGCGAAGTACGTTTTTCATAACTTCATCGGGCGATTTGCACTTGTTCGCCCAAACGATCGCCTCGTCGGTGCGACCGCTCTCCATCATTATCTCAACCATCTTATACTTTGGATTTTCCCAATCGGGATCTTTATCGACAAGCTCGGCGCAATGCTCCTCGGCAAGTGAAAGCCACGTCTTCTTTTCCTCGGCATCGCTCTTACGGCACGCAAGCTCAAATTCATCGCATACGCGGCGCCAAAGAGAGGTGTAATCGTTCGGAAATTGGGAAAGTATTTCGTTGTCGAGCGCTACAAGATCTTGGAGAGGTGCTTCCCATTTCTCACATTTGAATTTTAGCCGCAACCATTTCTGATTCAGCTCCCGAAGGACATTCTTATGCTCGAGCAGCTCGTCGGTCGTGGTGCCCAAAGCATCAGCAAGCGGGCAGATCGCGGAAAGATCGGGGAAACCCGTGCCCTTTTCCCATTTTGAAACCGCCTGCGGTGTCACGCCGAGTGCTTCGGCAAGCTGTGCCTGCGTCATTCCGCATTTTGTTCTGTGTTCCTTTATTTTATCGGATATTGCCATTTCGCACCTCCAAATTATCTTGTTTACATTATATCACAAAGAACGCCGAATGTAAATAAAATAAATTGAAAGAAGCACTCAACGGAGCGTTGAGTGCTTTCATATTCTAAAATTACAGACTCTCGATAAATTCCTTAAGTCTCAAGGCAAGGAATTCGTGGCCGGCGTCGTTGAAGTGGAGACCGTCGGAGGTGTATTTCTGCGCGATCTCGGGGTCGTGGGGGTCGAGGCCGAGCTTGTGATAGAGGTTGAGAACGGGAATGTCAAACTGCTTCGCGGTCTGTTCGATCACCTCAACGTAAGCGATGAGGGGCTTTGCGTCGGGGCGCTTGATGGGGCGGGGCGAGGGGGCGAGGTCATCGACGTTGCTGTAGCAGCAGCGCGCGGGAGTCATGAAAACGACGGGCTTGCCGGCGTAGTTCTCACGCAGGAAATTCATAAGGAAATATACGCCGCCGCAAAAAGTCGCGGGGGTCTTGTCGCCGATCTCTCCGAAGGGAGCGTCGCCGTGGATGTAGTCGTTTACGCCGCCGTAAACAACGACCATATCAGCGGTCTTGTCCATATTGTAAACGCGTCCGCAGAAGCAGAGGTCGTGGCGCGGCTTTTCGCTCGCGTGCTGCTGGTGAGCAAGACGTGTGCCGCCGATGCCGTAGTTGTTTACTTTAGAAAGCTCGCACATCTTCTCGAGGCGCTTGTCGTATCTGCAGTTGGCTCTGTCAACAACGCCAACACCCTCGGTGATGCTGTCGCCGAGGAAATTTACTTTGAAACCTTTAATATTCATAAAAGAATCCTCCGATTTGTGATGCCATAATGATACCACAAATCGGAGGTTTTGTCAAGTGCAGGCGATGAAAAATGCTGCTCAGAGCTTCTTTATCTTTATCAGATAGGAAGAAAGATTCGGCATTCTGAATGCGGGGGTGAATCTTTCGCCGTAGTAGGTCGCTTTGCCGACCGGCTCGAGATCATGCGACTCGTCGAGCAGATAATACTCGATCGCGCATCCCGCATCGCAACCAAAGCCGGAAAGATCGACCTCGACTTCTATGGCATCCTTTTCATCATCGGAATAGTGAGTCAGCATTACCGCCGCTTCGCTCTCTCCGACCGCCGCGCAGGCATAAAGATCGCCGTCGTCCGAATTGGCCTTTACCGCGCTATCGAGTTTGTAGAGCGCGTTGAACATATAAAAAGGATAGTATCCCTTCAGCTTTTCGCAGATCATATCGGTCGAAAACAGACCGTTCATTCCGCCCGGACGCGCGTCGTAGTACATCAGCATATCAAGCGGCTCATACTGACACGACTCCATTACAGCCGCGATAAAGCACGCGCCCTTGATGTTTTTCTCGCTCTTGAGCGAATATACCCAGTCGTCGCCCGTCCAGCCGCGGACGTAATTCCACTCGTTGAGTATGCTTTCGGTCTCGGTAAAACCGTATTTGTCAAGCAGCTCGCGTGCCAAGCGTACTTTAGCAACGAATGTGTGTATATTCTTGTCGTATCGGTGCCAGGAGAAGAAATCGGGCACGATGCCGTTTTCCTTCAGCTTGCGGAAAAATCCGTCGAGCCATGCAGGTCTTAGACCCGCAACCGCGGGGCCGCCGATCTTGAGGTGCGGGAAGCAGGATTTGAGATGCTTGTGCGCTATGCAATAAAGCTCATAAAACTCCGCCGCCGTGCCGCCCCAACAACGCTTGTGGGTCGAATCGTCGGGGTCAAGATCGGGCTCGTTCCAGATCTCCCAATACTTGATGTCGTAATGAAATCCATCCGCCCAGCCTTCGGTATAATGACGGATGATGTGCTCGCAGATGACCGCCCATTTGGCAAAATCCTTCGGCGGAAGAGTGCCGTATTTCTTGACGCCGTGCTCGATCTTCGAGCCGAGGCGGTAAAAGGTGCGGACTCCCGCAAATTCGCAGACCTTGACGTATTCATCCGTCATGGCGAAATCATAGGATTCGGGAAGATAAGGATCCTTATCGAAATCCGGGAAAATATTGTGCACGTCAACGGTGTGCTCGCCGCCGTAGGTCGAATAAAACGCGGCGTCGTGATTGCGCGCGAAAGGTATTCCCGCGGCGCGGTAATCGTCGATATTCGTAATTCGCTGGTCGACCGCGAACTTGTAAGAGGGTCCGTTGTTGACCGCGTGCATAGGCTTTACCTTGCCGGTCTTCTGAACAAAATCTACGTTTATTCTTGCCATATTCTCCACCTCCGGAAGTATTAATTCATTATATCATTATTTAGAGAATTTGTATGTTAATTATTCTTATAATACTCAAATCTTCCGATCAGATAATGTCCGACCTTTGCCATATATGCAAGGCCGTCCTCGTAGAGTGCCACGGGGATATCCTTGATAAATGCCGATGCCTCGTAGTTGAGATCGCCTTTATAGCCGATATCGGCAAGCGCTTTCATAACGCTTTCCCATTCGACCTTGCCGTAGAAAGGCAGGGTGTGGGTATCGCGGTCGCCGTTATTATCGTGAACGTGGGTGCAGCCGTCGACGAGTCTTTCGCCGATCGCTCTGATCGCTTCTGCCGGGTCAACGCCTTGAAGCAGGCAGTGCCCGACGTCGAAGCAAACGGTGAAGACGGGATCGTTCAGCGTATCAAACAGCTTGTTGAGTCTTTCGGGAGTGGAAGTGATCGACACTCTGCCGATATTTTCGATCGCGATCTTGATGCCGAACTCGCGCGCGACGGGGATCAGCTTTCTATAGAAATCGAGGTTATATTCAAACAAAATTTCGGGGTTGCCCTCGACTGCGAAGTCAAGATGAGTGCAAGGGTGAACGACGATCATCGGCGCGCCGAGATATGCCGCGTTCTTGATGCCCTGAACGATCTCCTCGAATCTCTTTGCCGACTTTTCCTCCTCAACGTAGCTCGACGGGAAGGGCGCGTGCGCCTGGCAGATGGCAACTCCGCGCGATGCGGCGTACTTGCCGAGCTCGCGGTAAAACTGCTCGTCGTGCTCGGCCGTGCAATATTCGGCAACGTCGTTGTTGAAATCGATGCCCTCGATTCCCGCGGCAGCGAAAACATCAAACATCCCTTTGATACCGAATGTATCGTGAACTCGGATCATATTTGCAGAAAGTAACATCGTATTTTCTCCTTATATATATAATGCAGTTAAATTATATCACACTTACCGTGAGGTGTCAATATTTTGCAGAGAAATCGCATTTGATTGCCGCATGCAAGCGAGCGCGCATATCCATCACCTCATCATAATGCTCTTTGCCGTATTTTTTGACCGTAGATATTGTAGCATCCGACAGAATAATTACGTACAGACCCGCTCTATAATCAACAAATACAGATTGCCCAGTGTGACCGCAGTGACCGATGGCGCCATTTTCAAACAAACCGCCGGTTTGCTTGTATCTTTCATCAACGTAAAGGAATCCGAGTCCGCGTGATTCCGCCATTCCCGCGGTATAATTTTTCACTGCAAGCGAAAAGGTTTGCTCCGATATCATAGGCGCACCTTTATTCTGCAAAAAATGCACGTACTTCGTAACGTCCGAAATATTCGAAAACAACCCCGCGTTTCCCGCAACTCCGCCAAGGAAACGGCAGTTATAGTCGTTTACTACCCCGCGGCTATCTTCGGAAAGATTGGAATTCACAGCATCTTCCCTATTTTGCGGCAAAAACGAGCTCTCGCACAACCCCAGAGGCTCGGCAACAAGCTTTTGAAAACACTTGTCCAGCCTCTCGCCGAAGATCTTTTCGAGAATTTTGCCAAGCAGAATAAACCCGGGACAGCTATACCGCACGTTGGAGCCGATTTCTATATCCGAGGGGATCGCAAGTATCTTTTCTGCGATGTTTTCGTATGTAAAACCCTCACGGTTCAGTTTTTTGTGACCGATTCCGACCGTGTGAGTCAGCAGATGCCGGACGGTCAGCTCTTTTTCAGTAGTATAAAAGTCCGAAACGCGACCGTCAAGATTCAAAAATCCGCGGTCAATGGCAATCAAAGCAAGAGACGTCGTCGCCATGATCTTGGTCACCGATGCCATATCAAATAGCGTGTGCTCATCGGCCGACCCACGGAAAGTGTCGTAAATCACCTCTCCGCACTTGCCGACCCGCACGGCTATGTTGCCAACAAGTCCGTTTTGAACGTATTCGTCAATTATTTTTTCCAAATGCTTCATTTTGACAAATATACCGTATATGCTTCAAGCTTATCATCTCTGTGATACCCCTCATATTCGCCCGTATTTCTGATATGAAAAACAACGCGGTCGGGGTAAACTTCAAAAACAAGATACTGCGCCAGAGTCGGAGTCGCTGTGCCGCTATGGTATTTAGGCTCGGTCTCGCCTCCGTATCCGGTAAGGCCGTCCTGCTTGAAATACTGTCTGCCAAAGGGGCGCAGACCTCCCATATGGACGAAGGAATATGCATATTCTTTTCCATGGGAATCCTTTTCCTTCAGGTTAGCGTCCAGAGGCTTGCCATCACCGTCGATATGCAATACCGCTCCCGAAGAGTACTCCTTGAAGCAAGCCTTTTCTCCGTGAACGTGGCCGTAGAGATAAAAAGCGTTCTTATGTCCCTTAAAAATGTCATAGAACAGCGCTCGGTCGCCGTTTATCATAGTTTCGCTCAGATTGCCGTCGTTGTAATAGTAAATTGCCGACAAATGGCCGACGACGAAAACCGTTTTCGTTCCGTCGGGGTCGATCTCGTTGAGCTTTTCTTTTACCCAGACCAGAGTTTCATCGCTGTAATATCCTTCATGCGAATTGAACGCCGTGTTCGGGTCGATATTGATGCCGATAAAATCAATACCGTTAATAACGTAGTGGAACGCGCCCCAATAGAGCTCGCCCGGTTTTTTCTTCGATACAAGAACAGTTCTCTCGCTTTCGGGAAGCTCTCCGAAAGCAGAATCCATCAGATCGTAAAAATCCGTGGTATTGTACGGCTCATTTTCTTCCGTACCGATATCGCCGAGGATCATATCGTTGTTACCGGCGACGTAAAGCACCTTCCCGTCTTTTACGCTCGCTGAAATACACAAATGCATTTTCTGTTTGAGATCAAGAAAATTCTTCTTCGGCAACGCGCAGGACTTGTTCCAATAAGGATAATCCGAAACGTTATCGCCGCCTACAAGAGCGACGTCCGCAAGCCCGAATTCCTCGGTCGCCAATTCATTCGCCGCAACAAGCGACTTTCTGACAGTAGTCGGATAATCGAGCATTGATTGCTGGTTATGTATGTCGGTAAAACAAAATGCGGTCAGTATTTTATCCATTTTATTGATTCTCCCGTATTTAATATAATTATTATATCACCGGAGGCGGGAAATGTCAAGAGAAGGAGGTGGAAACAAGATCTCGGTTAATATGGGGGAAAGCAAAACGTTAAGGACGGGAGCAGAACTACTGAGTGAAAACCAGGAGGCGTATGCCTCGGGGTTTCTGTTGGACTCATAGTACAAAAATCCAACTTATTACAAATTAAAATCAAATCCTTTTATCTCGATTGTAAGCAGCACTTGACAGCACTTCGTACATATGCTATAATTACCTCAAATCCATTCGATTTCAGAGGTACTTTCATGAAAAATCCCGACAAATATTTGGCAAAACGTTATGATACACCTAACCGTTGCCAAACCTTCACCGACATCGTGTACAGCGGCGCAAGCGATGCCCCTTCTGCATTGTGGGAGCGCATGAAATCCGCACAGAGAAGCCTTGACCCGCCTCCCCCTGACCTCATACCGCTGGTGGGCGAGATGCACGGTCATACCAATCTCTCGGACGGAACCATAGACATTGACACCTACTTCAAGAATATCCGAGACGTTGCAAAGCTTGACTTTGCCGTGCTGACAGATCACGATCACGGAGGCGTCGGAAAGCTCGAGCTTTGGGCGGGATCTCCTTCAAAGTGGGATCTGATACGCGAAAAGACCCTTGAATACCGCGTAGCGGGAAAATTTTCTACTCTTCTGGGATATGAACGGGACTCCTATCCGTTTTACAATAACCTTGTGCTCTATTTCCGCGATGACGACGCGCAAATGGTTCGAGGTAAACGTGACGGAGAATTTACGGCTGACGAGTTGCGTGCGCTTCTGGCGCGGGATGACGTGATCGCCTGTCCGCACGATACGTATTCACTCACTTCCAATGCGGATTTTATTGCACTTCCTACCGAACTGATCACTCCGTATATTGAGATCATTTCCCGCGGTGATGCCGCTGAATATATGGGAAACCCTGCGGGTGCAGACTGCGCCTGCTGTGAGGGTGGATTCTGGCAGGATGCTCTGCGAAAAGGTGCAAAAATTGGCGTGATCGGAGGCAGCGACGACCACAACGGCAAAAACGGTCTGGCACTCGAATCAATGTCCTACCCCCACAAATACCCGGGTGTCACCGGCGTATGGGCAAGCGAAAACAGTCCTGCAGCTATTTTTGACGCTCTCAAAGCAGGCCGCACCTTTGCATATATGATGGGGCTTCCTGACGGCGCTATGCAGGGTCGTATGGAAATTGACTTTCGGATAAACGAACATTATATGGGTGAAACACTTGAACGCCCCGAAACCCGCGATCTGCATATTTTTTACCGTGTCAAGTCCGATGTTCCCGTCAAATCGGTAACGCTGGTCAAAAACTGCCGTAACTATATCACACTGTGTAACGCATCCGAGATCATTCTGGACTACAATCAGGAAACTCCCACAGACTACTATTATCTGCGTGTTCAGCTTACCGACGGACGCTTTGGATGGACGAGTCCTATATGGGTAAATGGCTAAACCGCGCGTGATTCCATACCAATCCTTCGGATTGAAAAAGCCACAGCCGGGCTCTGAACCACCGTTTGCGGATGAAGTTTGTGCGAACTCGGATGTGCATACTGCCGCAAACCTTCGTCGCCATTGAAGAAAGGGAAACAAAAACGAGTAGCATAAAACTTCAACTTTCAAATCAGTAAGGCATTTTAGTGAAATATTGCTCCCTTAGGTCGCAATGTGAAATGAAATAAATCCCCTCACGCGCCGCAGCGCATTTCACATGGCGAAGCCATATTTCACGCACGAAGTGCATTTCACAAATCCCGCAAGGGATTTATTTCGTTGAAAAAAGCCAGCAAGCCTTTCGACTTGCTCACTTTTTTCTTTCATTCGTGTCCGAAAAAGAACAGGAAAAACCCGATTCACTTTTTGCATTTTAGTATTTTTTGATTTTAGATTGATAAAATCACTTCGTCAACATCGGATTTGTGGCATACAGTGTACGTAAATATCTTGTTAAGTTTGTTTTTTTCAAACAAAAATACATTCTTTTTAGAATGACTCATAATAATTTTTCTAATCATCGTTTGCTCTATATCGGTATCGGAAATTATTCCATCTTCAGATAGCCCCAATGATGAAAAAAACGCAATATCAACATTAAATTCATTAGCGTATTGTTCTGCTGTTGAGCCAACGAAGCACATATCCCGTTCATAATATTTACCGCCTATCAAAACACACGCGATTTTTGATTTTGATGCCATCAGCAGTGCATTCACAGAATTTGTCACAATGGATATATTCTTAAATCTATTAATATAAGGAATAATATACTGACATGTGGAAGAGCTGTCAATAAAAACTGTTAAATCATCACTCAAAAAACCTATAGCTTTTTTGCTCAAAACAATTTTTTCATTTT
>JAZSLM010000132.1:0-7934 GCA_045535375.1 Eubacteriales bacterium | reverse complement strand
TGCAGATCGCAAGCGATCTGCGGTTAACAAAAGAAACGCCACAGGGCAGTTTCGCCACCTGCGAGAGGCACCAAGGGCTCTGCCCTTGCCCCGCAACCTTTTGAAAAAGGTTGACCAAAACATTCCGCTACTGTTGTCTTTAATTTGATTGAAAATTTCCGAGCGCAGCGAGGAAATTCACCATAACTCTGCACTCTGCATTCTGCATTCTGCACTATAAAATATTGACAACCGCGCAAAATAATGATATAATTAAAATGTATAAATATAATTACACGGAGGCCGAAATGAAACCCAAGCATATTCTTATCATCATGACCGACCAATGCCGTGCCGACGCTCTCGGCGCTTACGGCAACACATACGCGCAGACTCCCGCGATCGATGCGATCGCAGATGGTGCCGCGGTCTTCAACCGCGCGGTCACTCCCTCCCCCGTCTGCGTTCCCGCGCGTCTTTCGCTCCTTGCGGGTCAGTACGTCAACCGCACGGGTAACTCCAACAATAACCCGAGGACCTGCTACACGGGCGAGGGCTTTTATTCGATGCTCACAAAGGCGGGATTTGAATCCTGCTGCGTCGGCAAGATGCACCACGTTTGGGACAGATACGGCCTTATGGGATTTGGCAGCCGCCACACCCAGGAGGAGCTCTCCCACCCCGACGACGACTACACCAAATACATACAGTCCTCGCCTTACAAGAATGTCTTCGACTACAACGGTCAGCGGAGCGATATGTATTACGTTCCCCAGGTAAGCCAGCTCCCCGCAGAGGCGCACCCGACGCAGTGGATCGGCGACCGCTCTGTCGAGTTCATCGAAAACTGCGACCCCGAAAAGCCGATGTTTCTGATGTCCTCCTTCATCCATCCGCATCCGCCCTTCTGCCCGCCCGCGCCCTGGAACAAGCTCTTCCGCGATATGCCCGAGGCTCCCTTTGTGCCCGAGGAAACACCCGATCTGAAATACCTCCTCCCGCCCGCATTCGACCTTGACAACGTGATGTGTATGACCGATATGGACATCCGCCGCGCGAAGAATTACTATTACGCCTGCGTTTCCTTCATGGATTACCAGATCGGACGCATTACCGACGCGCTCAAGGCGAAGGGTATGTACGACGACACCGTTATACTCTTTATCGCCGACCACGGCGAGACCCTCGGCGACTACCGCCACACGGGCAAGCGCACTATGCTCTCCTCGGCGAACCGCATCCCCTTCATCCTCCGCGTTCCCGGCATGGAGGGCGGCGAGCGAGTTGATCCCGTTTCCCTCGTTGACGTTGCGCCCACTCTGCTTTCTCTCTTCGGAGTCGATTACGATCCCGCCGAGTTCGACGGCATCGATATCCTCTCGGGCAAGCACTCGGAGGTCTATTCGCAGTATGAATGCGGCGAAAAGGCTTGCTACATGGTCGCGGGCGAGACTGATAAGCTGATCTACAACGCCGCGAACGACAAATACGCCTACTTCACCGAATGCCCCGAGCACATCGACCGCTATGCCGAGGGCGGCGAGCGAGTTGAATATCTCAAGACTCTGCTTGACGCGCACATCGCGGCGGATAAGTGCCCCGAGGCAAAGAACCCGAACAAGGGCGCAAAGAAGGCTGAAAAGAAAGAAAAGGTCTTCGCCTTTGGCAACGCACGAATGGATCATCAGGCGCGCCGCGACGAGGAAGCCGCGCGCATTCCCGCGCAGTACAAGATCGACCTTCGCCGATTTGAGGGCGACGATTATAAATAATGAAAAATATTTGGGATAAAATCAAAATAGCCGCGCTTTTTGCCTGCTGTCTTGTTTTTCTCCTCGAGTTTAACGCCGATGCGACAGATACCGCTCCCCTTTCCCAAAGCAGAAATGCCGGCACGGAGCATCTGTCGGCGACGGCTGTACTGACGATAGTTTCGGACACGGGGGAAAGCGAGGCAAGCCGCGGCATGCCCGCCTACGGCCACACCTTCCTCGTGCTCCAAAACACCTCGGACGTCATCATCGACCTTTGCGGCAGAAGGATCGCGCCGGGCGAGAATATCACCTTCGGCTGGTGGGCGGTCAGCTCACATTGCGGCGTCTGGTTCGGGCTTGAATCGAACTATATCGACGCTTTTGGCAGATACCGCGGGCGCGTTGCGCTTTCGCGCGAGATCGACGCCGCGGGCATCGAGCGCCTTGAAGACTATCTGCTGACGCACGATCTTTACACCCCGCTCGAAAACTGCGCCGTCCGCGCGGTGGCGGCGTTCAACACAGCGATTCCCGAGGTCCGCCAGCTACGATGCGGATATTTCACCACACCCGCCCGCGTTTACAAAGCCATTCTCGCTCAAGGAGGCTCACACGAGGCGGCTCTGGCGATAGATTTTGACGTCTGCATGCCGAGCACCGGCTTTGGCGACGGGATCGAGTACTACAATTTCGCCATCAAGAAAAAGAAATGAAGCTGATTTTTGCGAAAACAAAAAAGGCGCGCGCTGTCTGCGCCGTCCTTTCGGTCATTATGCTCGCGCTTGCCGTCTTTGCGGGATATTACGCCGTCGGCAATCTCCTTTGCGCCTCTGACGGACCCGTTCTCTTATCCGACAGCGGAGGTGCCGTCTTTCTCGGATATTATCTTCTTTCAGCCGCGTACGTTGCTCTTTGTGTTATTGCGATAATTGCGTGCGGTGTCTTTGCCGTTAATGCGGCGGGGAAAAAGTGACTAGTGGCTAGTGACTAGTGGCTAGTGAAGGAAAATTTTCGCGGAGCGAAAATTTCACATCGATAATTTTGTGCTGTGCTGATGAAACTTCGTGCTGTGCAAAACCGAAACAAGTAAATAGAAAATTCTCGGATATTTTCGAAGCAAAGCTTCTTAATATCCGAGAACTTTTTGATTTAGGTATTAAATTATCCCACTTAACTATGGATCATCAACACCGAATTAAATTATCACAATAGCTGATTTTCTCGCAACGCGAGAAAATCTTCCATTCACTAGTCACTAGCAACTAGCAACTAGTCACTTTATTCACGCCTCGGGCGTATAGATCGTCTGCTCCTCTGCCGCGGGTTCGAAATCGGGGCCCTTGAGCTCGAGGTAGAATGCCGCGCGGGTCGCTTCCATATAGGGCTCAACGTAAAGAACGAGGATACCGCAAGTGAGCATTGAAAGGAAGATCCATCCGAGGAAGGAAAGTTCAAGGATGAAGAGATCCATCTTGTGACCGTCCATCATCTTTTCACTTTCCTTGATAGCCTCCGTAGCGCTGAGCTCGGGGCGGTCGAGGAGTATGTAGGGAGTCATTGCATAGGAATATCCCTTGATGATGCCGGGAATTATGAAGAGGAGCGACCAAAGGAAAGTATAGAGCATCACAAGAAGAGAGCCAACAAATTTGGTACCGATATTATCAGTAATTGCGGAAACGCATCCCTCAAGGCTCGCGCTTCTGAATCTCAGAATGCTGAGGAAACAAGAATAATAACCTATGTTAAGAAGTCCCGTTACCAAAATGCCGACTCCTATCGAACTGAGAATTGATGATGCCACCATAAAAATAAGCATAGCAACAATGGCTGTACCCCAGTTGCCGTTAAGTGCATCCTTTGCACGTTTTTTAAGTTCGGGTCTGTTCATAGTAAAACCTCCACAATTTAATTACACATATATTATACAATATATTTTATTCCGTGTCAACATCTTTTTTTCTTGACTTTTTCTCCATTTTGTGATAATATTTAATAAAACCCGAAAAGGAGAATGACAATGAAACTTTTATTTCTCGGAACAGGCTCGGCAAAATGCAAAAAGATCCCCGAGGGAGAGATACCCGAGGGTGCGCGCCGCTGCTCTTCAATGCTCATCGACGGTACGGTACAGCTTGACGTGCCGATACATACCTATGATTTTCTCGAAAAAAACGGAATTTCTCCTGCGGATGTGACGGATATCTTCCTGACGCACAGCCACGACGACCATTTCAAAAAGGAAACGCTTCTCCGCTATGCAAAAGCAGGCGGGAGAAGGCTTAATTTCTACTGCAACACGGGAGCCGTTCAATATCTTGGACTGACCGAGGATGAGATGGAGCTTATCAACATCGTCACCGTTGAATCAATGCAGACCTTTGAGGCGGCGGGAATGACCGTCACCGCGCTTCCCTCCAACCACATCGCAGGCAAGGAGGAGCAGACTCTTCATTACGTTTTCGAAAAAAACGGGCAGAAGCTCTTTTACGGACTTGACGGCGGTTGGCTGACGGGCAAGGAATGGGGTTATCTTTACAAGACCGCAAAGCCCATCGACTGCGCCGTATTCGACACCACCTGCGGCGAACAGCCCGGCAACTTCCGTATAGGCACGCACAACACCATCCCCATGCTCCGCCTGCTTGTTGAAGCCTTCAAGGAAAACGGAGTTATCAAAGAAAACGGCACCTTCATTGCCACACACATAGGTCCCCATATCCACGCAGTCCCGGCAGAAGAAACCGCAAGGATCCTCGCAGAATTCGGCGTGACTATGGCATATGATGGATTTGAGATTGAAATTTAACAAAAATGACCGATGGCAATCCATCGGTCATTTTTTACATACTATGATCGCTCCCTGAGAACCACGGTTTGCGCCCGTGATTCTGTGAGACCAGAATCTTTGCGGCTGACACATTGTGCAGTCATCGGCGATCTCAACCGATTCAACTCCTGCGCGGCGGAGTGCGAGGGCGTTGATGGCTTTGAGGTCGACGTGATACTTTTCGCCCGATTTGGTGATGAACCGATCAGCTTCTTTGCCAAAAGCTTCAATTATAGCCGTTGGCACGTCTTCGTCTGTTTCAAAACAGCAAGCTCCGATATTGGGTCCGATCGCGGCGCGGATGCTTTCGGGGCTGCAATCAAACTCACTCTGCATCATTCTTACAGTCTTCCCCGCAATATCTGCGGCAGTGCCCCGCCATCCTGCGTGAACGGCTCCAACGGCACCCGTGACGCTGTCATACAGCAATATCGGAGTGCAATCGGCTGTGAAAACCGCAAGGGCACACCCCGCATCGTTCGTTATCAGCGCGTCGCATTCGGGATAATTACGGTGGTCAAGACCGCAAGCATCGGATTTTGTTACTTTTCGCACTATGTCTGAATGTGTCTGACGTGTGAGAACGAGTTTTTTTAAGTCAAAATCCAATGAATTTGCAAGGATTTCAAAATTCCGTTTTACGTTTTCATCGCTGTCGCCGCGGTGCATTGCGATGTTAAGCGAGGAAAACACGCCATCGCTCACACCTCCGCGCCGTGTCGTGAAAGCATGCGGTATATCAAATTCAAGGGCAGTCAGGTATTCTAGACTGCCCTTTTTTACTGTGTTGAGTGCCATTAAAGAATCTCGGAAAGCAGCTTGTTCTTACCCTCGGGATCGAAGGAATGCCATGCAACGGCAATATTTTCGTCGAAGTTGACGTAAAGGCGCTGACCTCTCATACCGCCCTTCGAGAATCCCTTGCCGAACTTGCGCAGCTCGTATCCACGCTCGAGGACGATCTTGATCCACTCCTCGGAAACGATACGCTCACCCTTCCATGCACCGCCGTCAAGATAGATTCTGCCGAGCTTGACCATATCGTCACTGCGGATATAAAGTCCGGTTGCGCCGACGGGATACTTGCGCGGGCACTTCGACCACGCGACCTCGCGGCAGTCGATCTTCGAGAAAAGACGGTCCATAAGGAAATCGTCGAGACGCTCGCCGGAGATCTTTGTCACGACGCGCGAGATAAGATAGAATGCGGCGTCGGAATAGACTCTCTGCTCACCGGGAGCGTAAACGAGCTCGCGGTCGAGAACCATAAAGAGGAAATCGTCGGTAGGATACTTGGTGATATCCTCGGTGTCGATATCGAGGAATCCCTTGCCGAATCCGATCTCGTGGCGCATTACGTTATCGAGATTGATATTCGCCCACTTTTCGGCGGGAATGCCGTATTCCTTCAGTTCATCGGCAAAAATTTCTGCAATGGTGGTCGCGGGAGTCAGCTTGCCTTCGTCGAACAGCATACCGATCGCGGTCACGCAGAAGAATTTCGCAACCGAATAGCAATTTTGGCAGGGGTTGCCGGGGAGTCGCTTGATGGTTTCGTAGCCGTCTGCTGTCGAAACGCTCATGCGGTATGTATTGATGCCGTTTTCCTTGGCTATGTTATCAAGTCTTTCGAGAAGTTCGTTCATGTCTGTCACCTCTGGGATTTTTTATTATTATACTACTTTTCGGAGCAGAATTCAAGATATTGCAAACATTTATTTCTGTCCTCCGAGGTATCTTTCGTAATAGAAAAGATACTGCTGTACAAGTCCGGCATACGCGCCGAGGGAAGCGGCGTCGAAGGGGGCGGGGAAATATTTTTCGATAACGCGCTTGACCCAGACGTCAACGGGGAAAGCATCGGTACGGTCAAACCCAAAAAGAAGCGTACAGGCTGCAACTTTAGGTCCGACGCCCTTGATCTTCATCAGCATTTCGGCGGCTTCGGCGGTCGTTTTTGCCGAGGCGACGGCTTCAAGATCGAGCTCACCCGATGCCACTTTCGTTGCGGCGTCGAATATGTAGGGTGCGCGGAAACCGAACTTCATCTCGCGCAAGGTATCAACTCCCGCGGCGGCAACCGCTTCTGCACTCGGGAAGGAATAAAATTCGCCGGCAGAGGTTTCAATTTTCTCGCCGAGAGCTTTTGAAAGCGTACCGATAAGCCCGCGGATACGGGGAATATTGTTGTTCTGCGAAATGATAAAGGAGCAAAGCGTTTCCCACTTTTCCTGTCGCAGGATGCGTATTCCTTTGCCGTACTCGACCGCCTCGCGCAGTGCGGGATTATCCGAGCGCGAAAGTATATCGCTTCTTGCAGCGTCTATATCAAAATCAAGTCCGAGGTAGGGTATCCAGATCTTTTCAAGGTCGTCCTCGGTTGCGCCGTAAACCGTTAGAGTGTTGCCGTCCTGCGCGACGCTGATGTATTTTCCGAAAGCTACTCCGCCGTATTCGCATTCGTGCGAAGTGTTTTCGACGGGAAGGAATCTGAACGCCTGACCGCAGTCGAAAACGGCTTCTGTGCTGAAAAATTCAACACCGCAAAGCTTTGCATATGGAACGGATGCGGCGCTCGTGCCGAATTCGGTGTAAAATTTATTGTTCATATTTGTAAATTCATCTCCTTTTTTGCCAATACGCTTGAAAAATAATAAAAATTCTGCTATAATATTATTATCTATAATTATACACTAAAATTATTAAATAGTCAATAGTGAGGTTACGATGCACCAGATATATACGATACATATCCACGAGCATTTTGAACGTTCGCGCGATGACGCCTCCTGCGGATGTCCCGTTTGCTCGCTTTACCGTATGCTTGAGGAAAACGAGCTTGAGCTCATCCTCGGCGCCTCGATGATGGAGCCCGATATCAGACAGAAGACGAACAAGCTCGGCTTTTGCGACACGCATATGAAAATGATGTTCGAATACCGCGCACGTCTGCCTATGGCGCTTACTCTCGAAAGTCACCTCGACCAACTGCGCAAGGAGGTCGGCGACCTTCCTCTGATGGTTCCCGGAACACGTGCACGCGCACGTATTGCAGAGCTTGAAGAGGATTGCTACGTCTGCCGCCGTGTTAACGAATATTTCGGTCATCTGCTTGAAAACCTCATTTACATCTGGACCACCGACCCCGAATTCCGCGAAAAATTCGCCGCACAGCCCCTCTTCTGCCTGCCTCATTGGGAAATGATGCTCGGCGTGGCAAAGGCAAAGATGAACAAAAAGGATTACTATGCATTCTCCAAGGCTGCGGAGGCAGTCGTTCTCCCTTACTTCGATCAGCTCCGCGAGGACGTTTCCTGGTTCTGCAAGAAATTCGACTACCGCTACGGTGAGGAACCCTGGTATAACTCAAA
>JAZSLM010000104.1:0-29977 GCA_045535375.1 Eubacteriales bacterium | reverse complement strand
GTGTCGGGCTTATTGGTTTAAGTATTCGATTCTCTATTAACAAGCATAAAAAGTGGATCGTTGTACTGTTCTGTTTGCAATTTTAATAGTATTCTTCCGGAATATCCTTCAACTCTTCGCACAGATTATAATCAGCCTTCTCCCAAAGCATACTGATAACCTCTGTTCCGCGCACCGCATCAAATATCCCTATCATAGCATTCCCAAGCTTGTCGTTTTTCAAAGCCCCAAGCTTCTCAAGTGGTTTTCTGTAATTCTCAAAATTACTTGAGCCCGTATTTCCGTGCTTTCTATATGTCAGCGAATACCGCTTTCCGTCGTAGTCTACCACCGTAAGCTGTATAGGCTGTGCCAAGCGATCGGGCAGATCGATCTTTTCGTCAATAGCGTGTATGTAGGTGTTGCGGTCAAGCCCTACACCGATCAAAAGTATTTTTGCCTTTTCGTCATAAAGCCTGCGCCAGACGCCGCCCTCGAAGCAGGGAGAAGTGGCAAGCTCCTCGCCTTTGACAAATTCTGCCGCGCGCTTACCGAATGCGGATACTGAGTGAGTAGGATGCAATGAGCGCACCCCATCTTTTCTGAACGCCGCAACGGTCGGAAGTGCGCCTATGCACGGCTCTGTGGTGGTAACGTCATAGATCGGCTGATTTTTGCCGACGTTACTCCAAGTGTGCGTTGGAACTAAAAAGAGACCGTCGGTCAGATATGAGGTAAATGCATCTATCAGTCCGTCGCAACCGCCCTCGACCTCGCCCAGTGAGCGCATAGAGGTATGAACCAAAACGGTGTCGTCACGCTTGATCCCGCTCCGTTCCAAAAAATTATGAATATCTGCTTGTGTCAGCATTGTCAAACTCCTGATTATACCGGAAATCCCCCATCAACGGGAATGCAGGCTCCCGTGATGAATGAAGCTTCGTCTGAAGCCAAAAAAACTATGACAGCTGCAACTTCTTCAGCCTTGCCAATTCGGCAAAGAGGGGTAGCTTCCGCAAGCTCCTTCATAGCATCTTCATCAAGCATCGAATTCATATCCGTATCAATAACCCCCGGCTCAACGCAGTTGACTGTGATGCCCGAAGGGCCAAGCTCCTTTGCAAGCGCCTGCGTTAGTCCGCGAAGTCCCGCCTTTGATGCCGAATAATGTACCTCGCAGGAAGCTCCCATACGCCCCCAAACCGAGCCGACGTTGATGATCTTTCCGCTCTTTTGAGAAACCATTACCTTTGCTGCCTCGCGTGAGAGTGTGAACGCAGACGTGAGATTCGTGTCAAGCATACGGCGCCATTCATCATCCGAAATATCGGTGAAAAGCGAAAATCCCGCTATTCCCGCACAGTTGACAAGCACGTCGATGCCTCCAAGATGTTCCACGGCTTCTGTGAACGCCGATTTTGCGCTCTGAGAGTCCGAAACGTCTGCTTTGATCGGGAAAGTGTGCGTAGTTTCGGCTGTTTCACGGGCTTTCTCGTCGGCGCTGTGATATATAAATGCGACTTTGTCGCCCTGCTTTGCAAAATATTTAACGGTCGCCGCGCCTATCCCGCGCGATCCGCCGGTTATAAGAATTTTCTTGTTCATCGGATACCTCCGCAGTTTGCTATAATGAATTATACCATAAAAAAATAAAATCTGCAAGAGAAATATTTACTTTCTTTCCGCTTTGTGATATAATTAAGATAGAAAACTATTCCGAGGTGACGAAATGTACGGTGAAAACGGCAATCCGAGCACAATAGAAAAATACCGCCCCTTCGTTTTCTGGCGCGATTCGGGTCAGAGCAGAGAAGAGGTCGCAGAGCAGGTAAGGCTCTCTGCCGCCGCAGGTGTCGGAGGTTTTATTCCTTTGCCCATAATATCGGATGAGCTCTCCCCCGAGGAGCGTACCGAGCGCTTCAAAACTTTCTATTCAAGACTTCTGCCCGCGTCGGCTGAGTACGCTTTTCCCGTGGCGTTCACTCTTGCAGATTGTATCGAGCAGACCGTGGTGATCGCGGAGGACGCTGTGTGGGAGGATACCATCCGCTCGCGTAAGCTCGTCCGCCATACCCATTACTGCAAGCAGGATGAATCCGTGAATTGGCAGATCTTCCCCGGCAAGCTCCTTTCGGTCGTCGCATACAACGAGGAGCGCGACGAGGTCATCGACCTTCGCGAATACATAGATGACGACAAAGTCGTCTATAAATGTCCGCGTGGAAACTGGCGCATCGTTCAGTACGTTTCTCTGCCCGATAACGACGGCAACCGCCCGAATATCCTTTCGCGCGATTCCTCCGAGGCTTACATTAATGCCGCATATGGAATATTTTCCGATGTTTTTGAAGGTTACGTTGGAAACACGATAACACATCTTTACTATTCCGGTCTTGCGTTCAAAGCTATCAATCGCCATGACTGGAGCGATGATTTTAACGAGGTGTTCGAGGCTCGCTACGGCTTCGATCCCGCGCCCTACTATCCCTATCTCTTCACACCGGGAAGCAAGAACGCGCCCAGATTCAAGGCTCTTTTCTCGGATTGCCGTGCACGTATGCTTCGCGACGGATTCATTGCCGCCGCTGAAAGCTTTGCGGAAAGCAAAGGGCTTTCTCTGTTCGGCACGCTTTCCGAGTCGAAATCAACGCAGTGTTCCCCCATCATGGGTGACGCTATGCTCAATAATACGGCAACTCCCGGAGCAGTTCTTGACCGCGGATATCTTTACGGCATAAATTCAGTAAAGCTTGCGGCAGGCGCCGCATTCGGCAGAGCAAAGAGAGATATCTTCGTCGAGCTTTACAAGAATTACAAGGAGTGTAATTTTGAGATAATGATGCGAGATGCTGCTCACGCTTTTGCGAGAGGCGCAAATCTCCCCGCTCTTCATCTGCCGAGGCCCAATGCCGCAAATCACAAGCAGACTTCAAGGCTTCTTCGCTTCACCGCGGCTATGAGAACCTGCCTCAAGGGCGGTCGTCAGGTATGTGATATTGCCGTTATTTACCCGATCTACTATCTACATTCCTGTGTAAATATGTATAGCGCGGATATCGAGGGATTTGAGTATTCCGATACCCCCGCCGATGCCGATTATATGTCGGTCATCAACAGCATCTGCCTTTGCGCAGGACACGACATTACCCTTCTTCATCCCGATGTTATTTCAAGAAGTGCAAAGGCTGAAAAGGATCGCCTGCGTCTTGCGGGAATGAGCGACGAGGGCGGTTTCCGCGTCGTTGTGCTCCCTGCACAAAGGGTTACCTCGCTTTCCTGCATGCGTGTTCTTAAAGACTATTTCGATGCGGGTGGAAGAATCATCGCAACCGGTGTCCTGCCCACCGAAGCCTTCGAATACGATCCCGCAGACCCCGATAAGAACGATAAAGAAGTAAGAGCGATCTCTGAACACATATTCGGCAAGGATGCCCTTGATCCCGCAGTTATCAAGGAATACTGCACCAATACCTCACCCGCCGGCGGAAGATCATTCTTCCTTTATTTCTCGAAAACGGGAATCGACGGCGTAAGTATGGTCAACAGCCTCGACGTCCGTCGTGCGCTCAATGCGTTCAAGATCGGATTCAATATTTTTGCACCGCAGATGCCGAAATATGAAACCACCGGTGCACTCAACGCGAGCTTTAACGAATACACCCGCCTCGGACTTTCAAATCACCTTCCCGACGGCGGAATGTTCAGCCATATCCATAAACGCATCGGCAGCAAGGACGTATATTTCTTCGCCAACACCGCCAACAGAGTTTCGCACACTCCGATATTTATCAGAGGTGCGCACATTCCCGTTTGCTACGATCCGGAAACCGGTGCAAAATGGCGCGAGGAATTCGAATACGTTTCGGTTTACGGTAAGGTATATACCAGATTCGATATCTCAATGCAGCCCACAACGTCGCTGGTCGTAGTTACCGATGGCGGAGCAGAAAGAAAACTGACGATCGATCCCGGATCTCTGCGCGACTGCACTGATGAAGCCCTCGGTACTGTAAAATGATTGAAAGGATAAATTTATGCATAATAAAAAAATAAGAGCCCATATTTCATGGCTCCTGACCTTGGCGGTATTGCTTTCTTTTTCCGGATGTGAATTTATCGGATCGGATGTGATCTCCGGCGGAGTGCAGATGGATTCAGGGGAACGCGGCGGTCTTCAGATCGACGGCAAGCCCGTGGAGTGCAAAGAACCCGAAAGAAAAAGCATCTATTATCTTGCTCTCGATGAGGTTGAGAAAAAGCTATACGATGCGGCTTATACCGCTTTGTGCGAAAACGAGAACTCTTTCAAGCTGACGGGCGTTGATATTAATAAGTATTCACAGGCTTACGCATATACCCTGACGCAGTTCGTCAACGACTGTCCCGAGTTCTTCTGGCTCAACGGATACGTTGAATACGCTACCGAAAGAATGAGCAACAGCAATACCGGAAATATTACCATCACCCTCGGCGTTTACGATCATTGGAAGGATAACGATCTCCAAAAGGCAAAGACCGAGCTCCAAAATGCGCTTGATGATGTTGTTGCACAAGCAAGTACCTTTGCTGACGATTATCAAAAGGCAAAGTTCGTGCACGACTACATAATTGAGTTTAATTCGTATGATTACGATGCTTTTGAAAAAGGCGATGATATCGATGCTGAAACCGACGCGCGAGTAAGCTCGGCTTACGGTGCACTTGTTTTGGGTGACGTTATGTGCGCGGGATACGCCCGAGCCTTCGATCTTGTTATGCACGCGCTCGGAATTGAATCGATCTACGTTTCGGGTATTGTCGACGACGGCTCTCACGCATGGAATCTTACGTCGCTCGGCGGAAATTTTTATCACATCGACCTTACCTGGGACGATCTCGACGGCGATCCCGCGGAAGTGAGATATAATTATTTTGCCCTTACCGATGATGCAATATCGGTAACTCATACTATCAGCGAAAGCTATTCGTATCCCGAGGCAACCGCGACGGAATATAATTACTTCGTCAAAGAGGAATTGCTTCTCGACTATTACAGCTTCTCCGCCGTCACAAAGCTTGCACGAAAATACGACGGTAGCGGCGTCTTTGCCTTCAAATGCTATGATGCCAAGGTGCTGGCGGATGCGGTTGAAGAGCTTGTTGAAAATAATATGATCTTTAAGCTTGAGGCGTTTGAAAATATCGATTCTTTTCAGTATATGGCAGATGAGGACAGCAACGTTCTTGCTTTTTACGTCGACTGACCTTATTTTGTCAGTTCTGCGCGGAGGAATTCAACTATCTTCTTTTCCTCTCGCGAAACCTTGACCTGAGTCAGCCCCAGTGTTTCTGCTGTCTTTTGCTGAGTCAGATCCTTGAAATACCGCAAGACTATTATCTGCCTCCACTCCGGGGGCAGGAGTCTGATTGCCTGTCCGAGTGCAATTCTGTCGCGCGCGTGCTCAATATCAAGAAGACCGTCTCCGTCGGGTATGCGGTCGTAAAGGCAAAGTCCTTCGCCGTCCTCGCCCTGACTGTCCGAAAGCGACGCAACCGGACTGATAGCGTCGAGCGCCGCCGCAGCCTCCTCGGGCGAAACACCGCATCTTTCCGCAAGTTCGGAAAGATGCGGTTCTTTTCCTGTTTCGGATATTATCCGTGTTTGCTCGCGCACAAGCTCGGCTCCCAGTTTTTTTATTGATCTTCCGACCTTTATCGGACCGTCATCCCGCAAATGCCTTCGGATCTCGCCGAGTATAAGAGGCACGGCATAAGTAGAAAACGCTGTGCCCCGTTCAAGATCGAACGATCTGATAGCCTTAAGCATACCGATCGTTCCGATCTGCACAAGATCCTCGTATTCGCATCCGCGCCCGCAGAATTTCAGCGCGATATGGCGCACAAGCCCCATATTATCGCAAATAAGTTTTTCCGTGGCGCTCTCGCGCTCGGATTCCGAGCCGCTTTGCGCCAGCTCGATAAGCTGTCTGTTACTTTCGCTTGAATATGAATTCATTAGGTCAACCCCCGAAAAAATATGTAATCAGAGGGCACTCTTACCGGAAAGCTTGCGAGTCATTGTCACTGTTGTGCCTTTGGACGGTCTTGAAGTTATCTTTACGCTGTCACAGAAGGATTCCATAACCGTAAATCCCATTCCGCTGCGCTCACCTGCCGCATCGGTGGTGAAGAGAGGCTCACGCGCCTTTGCAATATCGGGAATCCCTATACCGCTGTCCTTGACCGATATTATGACGGTACCGTCAGCACGAAGCTTGATATGCAGACGAATGATGCCGATGCGATCGGGATAAGCGTGCACTGTGCAATTTGTCACAGCTTCGGAAAGCGCGCATTTAATATCGGATAATTCGGATGCCGTGGGATCAAGCGAAGCGATAAAAGCTCCCGCCGCCGCACGCGCGAAGGATTCGTTTTTAGAGTGAGAGGGGAAGTCGAGCTTCATTTCATTGCATATCGGCGCCAGCCTCGGTCTTCCGCCGTGTTTTTTGTCTTTCATCTTTTTTCTCCTTAAAAATTGACTGTGTTACTGATGCGCACCTTTTTGTCGAATCCGGTCATAGTCAGCATTTTCATTACGACGGGTGAGGGATTGCGCAGCGACAGCCCTCCTCCGATCTCACGCATGAGGGCATACCGCCCCATAATAAATCCGAGCCCCGAGCTGTCCATGAAATCCACCTCCGACATATCGAGGATGAGGTGGGTCGGCGTTCTGTTCCAGATAATGTTGTCAACATCACGGCGCATCGTCAGTGCGGAATGGTGGTCGATCTCGCCCGAAACGCTGACGACAAGCCCCTCGGGAGTCGCCGTGAAGCGGTATCTGCAATTGCTTTTTATCATACCTTTTTCCTTTCTTTTTGATTTTTTATTTAATTTTACCACCCTGCTTTCGTGAATAGTGTCGAAGCGCGCGATGTTGTGAATTTTTAGATTTTTTTCAAAAAAACTTGAAAAAATCCCGCCTTTATGATATACTAAATATATAAATAGATATTGGAGAAATACTATGTATCTTTTGAGAAAGATAGGAATACCGCTGGTTGCTCTGCTGATTTTATCCGTCCTGACGCTTATAACGGTTCTGCTCCTTTTTGAGCAAAACGGAATACTGCTTCCGTCGTACGAGCGTCCGCAAACGGAGGCTGTAACTACTGCTCCCGAATCGGGAGAAACTACGGAAAATAATATGGAAATCGAATGTATTTACCCCCAGAAGGAGGAACTTTATAATGAATAAACCTTATCCTACCCCCCATATCAACGCCTGCCCCGAGGATTTCGCCAAAACGGTCCTTATGCCCGGCGACCCTCTCCGTTCCAAATTTATCGCCGAGAACTTCCTTGAAAATGCCCGCCTTGTGAACAACGTCCGCGGTGTTCAGGGCTATACCGGAACCTATAAGGGAGTTCCCGTATCCGTAATGGCATCCGGAATGGGTATGCCTTCGATAGGCATCTACAGCTACGAGCTTTATAATTTCTTCGGCGTGGAGAATATCATCCGCGTAGGTTCTGCCGGAGCCATGCAGGAAAAGCTCAAGGTACGTGATATCGTTATCGGTCAGGGTGCTTGCACCAATTCAAATTATGCTTCGCAGTTCTGCCTTTCAGGTAATTATTCCGCTATTTCGAGCTATGAGCTTCTCAGCAAAGCTGTAAAGGCTTGCGAGGAAAAGGGTGCGAGATACCATGTGGGCAATCTGTATTCTTCCGATACTTTCTATTGCGACGATCCCACGGATGCCGGCAAGTGGATGAAGCTTGGCTGCCTTGCAGTCGAAATGGAAGCTGCAGCGCTCTATATGAACGCCGCACGCGCGGGAAAGAACGCTCTCGCGATCTGCACGATCTCCGACCATCTTATCACGGGCGAAGCGACGACCGCAGAGGAAAGACAGAATTCCTTCACGCAGATGATGGAGGTCGCCCTCGAAGTCGCTGTTGCTATGAATTGAGGCAAAAATGAAGGATAATATCAAACGCGTATTTCTTGTCGTTCTCGACAGCTTCGGAATCGGTGAAGCTCCCGATGCCGCCCTCTTCGGCGATGCGGGAAGCGACACCCTCGGATCCGTTGTAAAGTCCGCGAAATTCAACGCACCGAATCTGACAAAGCTCGGTCTTTTTGCCATTGAGGGTCAAAAAGAAAAGGCTCCGGAAGGAGCAGGGGACGCTATCACCGGAGCAGTTGCGCGCTTGCGTGAGCTTTCAAACGGCAAAGATACAACTATCGGTCATTGGGAAATGGCGGGTATAGTTTCCGAAAAGCCGCTCCCGACCTACCCCGGCGGTTTCCCGAGCGAAGTTATCGAAGCTTTCAAAGAAGCAACCGGCAGGGGCGTTCTCTGCAATCTGCCTTATTCGGGCACGCAAGTCCTTGCCGATTACGGCGAAGAGCATCTGCGCACGGGCGATCTTATCGTCTATACCTCATCGGACAGCGTTTTCCAGATCGCGGCGCACGAGTCACTCGTTCCGCCCGAACAGCTTTACGAATATTGCAGGATCGCAAGAAAGATCCTCGTCGGCGACCACGCCGTCGGCAGAGTAATCGCGCGTCCCTTTGAGGGCGAAGTCGGCAATTTCTCCCGAACTCCCCGCCGTCACGATTTCTCTCTCGAGCCCACCGAGGACACTATGCTCGATTCGCTCAAGGCAGAAGGCTTTGACGTCATCGGTGTCGGCAAGATCAACGATATCTTCGCGGGACGAGGACTTACCGAATACACCTACAGCGAAAGCAACGCGGATGGACTTTTGAAAACAAGCGAGATCGCAAAACGCGATTTCCGCGGACTTTGCTTTACCAATCTCGTTGATTTCGATTCAAAATTCGGCCATCGCCGCGATATCGACGGCTATGCCGCGGCAATTTCGGAATTTGATGAATGGCTCGGTGGCTTCCTTCCCAAAATGCGCGAAGATGACGTCCTCATCATCACCGCTGACCACGGATGCGATCCCGCATATACAAAAACCACCGACCACACCCGCGAGTACGTTCCCATGATCGTCGCGGGAAAGCGTATAACTCCCGTTGAACTCGGCACGGTCGAAGGTTTTGATACCGTCGCGGCGACAGTTTGCGCTCTGCTTGGCTCCGAGACCGTATACGAGGCTCCCGGTATTGCGGGACTTATATGCGAGGGTAAAGAGCCCACCGTTGCGGAACTGCTCACACTTGCCGAAAAAGCGCGCGAGAACGCATACGTTCCTTATTCGCATTTCAAGGTCGGCGCGGCTCTGCTTTGCAAATCGGGCAACATCTTCCTTGGATGCAACGTCGAAAACGCCTCATACGGCGGAACGATCTGCGCCGAGAGAAACGCTTTCACGACTGCTGTTGCGGCGGGCGAGCGCGATTTTGCCGCAATTGCGATCTGCGGCGGCATAAACGAATCTATCGAGGAATGTCTGCCCTGCGGGATCTGCCGTCAGTTTATGGCGGAGTTCAGCCCGAACGGCGATCTTCTCGTCATCACGGGAAACGCACGCAGACCCAACATCTATCCGCTTTCAATGCTTCTTCCGTACGCTTTTGGCGGAAACGATATATCATAAAAGTAACGGCTGTTGCACGCAACAGCCGTTACTTTTAATTGAATTTTATAAGATATTCGTCGCAGTATTTTTGTATCTGCGCCATATCCCGGCTCGCAAGGATCTCGGGGAAGTTCGTAGTTGAATCCTCAAATCCGTAGTGAGCGGAAATATATTCTTCAAAATCGATCACCTCGCCGCAAAATCCAAGATCGGTACCTATCGCACTTTGACCTGTCATCGCGCTGAAGCACATCTGCGCGCAGATGTAGCCGCAAAGCGGATTCTCGTGGAAACCGTCCCGCTCGCTCTGTTTGACGATAAAGGAGTTCTTGTTGTATTTGCATTCGGCATCAATGATCTCCGCATCTCCAACCCAGATGTCGTAAACAAGCTCACCCCAGGGAATTATCTTGACACCCTTACTGCGTAGATAGGGAAGAGCGGAATAGATCTCATTATGCCTTTGCGAAACCGTGTAGTTGTGAATAAGATAATAGAAATTCGCATCGGGAGAAAAACGGCTCATAACCGCTTCTATGTCGCGGATAAAGTCCTTGTTGTTGCGTCCCGCCTCGGAGATAAATACGTCGGTGTAGGATGAAAGATCATATCCGCCAAGCAGGTCGATTCCGAAAGTCGGATATTCGGGACCGTCTCCCGCGGGAGTGAAATTTGCAAGGATACGCCCGCCGTGAGTCGCATCCGTTACGCTGACGTCAACTCCGTACTGCTTGCATATCTGATAGAAGTACGCGCGGTCATTCTGCCTTTTTTCGTAGTCGATGGCTTTTGTTTCATCAATTTTCCAGGTCTTGCCCGTGTAAACGCATCCACCGTAGTAGATAAATGAATTTCCGACGAAAATAGCTTTTTTCATAGTCATCACCTCAAAAACATTATAGCACCGAAGAAGAGAAATGTCAATAAAAACTCTTGCGCAATCGTCAAAAATGTGGTACAATAAAAGAAAAAGGAGGAATCTGATATGACTAATGAAGTTTTGAAAGCTATATATGAAAGAAGAAGTGTGAAAAAATACACCGACAAGCCCGTTCCCGCGGAGCTGCTCGACGAGATTCTCAAAGCCGGAAGCTGGGCGGCAAACGGCAAGGCGTGGCAGTCGCCCGTTATGGTAGCCGTCACCGACCCCGAAACCCGCGAAATTCTTCGCCGCCTCAACGCCGAAATTCTCGGAAATCCCGATGCCGATCCCTTCTACGGCGCGCCGACAGTAGTCGCCGTCCTCGCCGACAGCGACCGCTTCACCTATATCGAGGACGGAAGCCTTGTAATAGGCAATATGATGCTCGCCGCACACAGCCTCGGCGTTGATTCCTGCTGGATCCACCGCGCCCGCGAGATGTTCGAAACAGAGGAAGGCAAAGCTCTCAAAGCCAAATGGGGCCTCGGCGACAATTACATCGGCATCGGCAACTGCATCCTCGGCTACCGCGAAGGCACTTACCCCGAACCCAAACCCAGAAAAGACGGAAGAATCATTTACGAATAAAACAGGAAGCACACCCCGAAACAGGGTGTGCTTTTAACATAGAATCTTTTTATTGATCAGGATTATATCCATCAGAATTACCGCAGAATAAACCGTTATGGCTATCTTGTAAAGATAAAACAGTTTAGGTTCGGTTCTGATATCACCGTTTAATAGCGATTCAAAAATTTCTTTGGTTGCCTCCAAATGGTATTCGGTTACAAAAACGTTTCCCTTTGGCGGTATGGCATTGCTCGGCAGATTTCCGACGGAGCAGACAATCAGCATTAATATGGCAAATAATAAAAACAAAAATATCCATTTACATTTGCTTTTGCGGAACCTTATGAGGTTTATCCCCGTGACCGTTCCCGCAAAAGCAAGCAGAAGAATATATTGTGTCACGCGCATTTGCTTTTTGTAATATCCGATATCCGACGATTTCGCCTTCATCAACCTAAGAAAAATTTCTTCGTTCCTTTCATCCGTACATACAACCGCATTCAACTTTAAGTCACCGTAGTCAACGATCGAGGTGTATGGAATAAAGAATGTATCTGTGAAATCGATCCCCGCAATATCCTCAAAAGCATTCGTTTCGTCATCAAAAACCGCACTGATCTTATATTGAACCTTGTTGATCTCAACCGTGCACCCAAGAATGTCAACGGTCAGAAACTTTTCAAGCGCATATGATTTGCTCACGGCAATAACGCAGTCGCCGCGCGAAATTATTCCGCTGTCAAAATCTCTGCCGATGATAAGATCAAATCCTATCGCATCGAGAAATCCCGCGCTTACTGCATAAATCCCCGTTTTATATTTCGCCGCAAAGGTGCAAGACTCCGAATATTTCTGGGAACCCGAAAGGGTGAATCCCGACGGATCGTGATAAATCTTTATATCGGGATTCTGTAAAAAAGAAAGAGGTATAAAAAATATCGGAAGCAGTAAAACGAGCAATAGCAACAATAGCGCAGATATTTTAAGTGTTTTCTGAAACATAGCCGCATCCTCATTTGCCAATAGCTTCGGCGTGCGAGCCGAGTGACGATGTCGTGGAGGTGACCACGAATTTATCCTTGCTGAAATTGCGGCTTATTGCGGCGTAAATGTCGTTTTGCTCGATCACGGTGACCTCGTAGCGGAAGATGTCGTATCTGCCGTCTTCAAGCTCTTCCGCAAGATAAACGTAATAAAGGTCGTCCTTATCCGTTCCGAACAGCGCGGATTTCGGGATAACACAATCGTGTGCGTCGCTCTGCCTTGTCAGTTCAAGCGCAAGTGTGTCGCCGAATTTAATCTTACCCTTCGTGTTGTCAAAGGCGAGAGTAAAGGTGTAATCGGTATAATTCGCGGCAAGCGTTTTCGATTTAATGCTCCCCTTTATAGAAGTAGCCTTACCATCGTGTACTGCTTTGCCCTTAACGTCGTCGCCGACTTCAAAAGTCTCACCTTTCGCCTTCGGAACTGTTACGGTGACGTAGACCATATTGACAGCTTTGAGATAAGTACAAACCTTCTCGCCTGCCTTGACCGAATCGCCGAGGTCAAAATACAGATCAACCAGATACCCATCCGCAGGCGCAACTATATCGGTTTCACCTATGGTTATAATAACGTCTCCCTTCTTCATCTCGGTCATCTCGTTTTGATCGCATTTCGTTACAACGCCGTCATTTTCGCAGAGGATAACTGTATCGGGCGTGGCTTCTGCACGTGCCGAAACCGAATAAGAATATTCAAGCGCACCTTCCTTGATCGATGCCAGCGTCACGCGCGGTGTCCGCAGGTCTTCGATCGTCACGGATGCGTAAAAGCAAACTATCATCATAAGCAGAAACGCAACGAGCAGAAAGAAAAATTTATTGTTCAGTAATTTAGCCATTTTAACCTCACACGGTATCTATAAATGATTTGAGCTTTTCCGCGAACAGACCGAAAAGCAGAAAAGGAATGATAAGACATAGCACGCCCATAGCGTAGTTCCGTCCCGTGCCCGAAACAGAATTGAATATCACCGAAATCGGCATCTTGTCGACAGAAGTCAGAAAGATCTTCGGCGCTTCGACCATATTCCAGGAATCAAGAAAGATGAGCAGTGCCGCGGCAACAATGCTCGGAGCCGCGCCGGGGATCGCCATCTTGGAAAGAAGTCTGAAATCTCCGCAACCGTCTATCTTCGCCGCATCGAGCACGGAATTGTCAACGTACCGCATACCCTGGCGCAAAATGCAAACGCCGATCGTCGAAAAGATGTTCGGCAAAATGATCGAGATCTGCGTGTCCATCAACTCCCATTCCTTCATCAGTAAGTAATGCGGAAGTTGGAGAACTTGATAAGGCAGAAGCACCAGAATAAGATAAACTCCAAACAAGATCTCCTTGCCGGGGATCTTGTATTTTTCAAGCGCAAATGCGGCGGGAATCGATATAGCAACCTGCCCGATTGTGATTGAAAACGCCATCAAAGCTGAATTGAGCAGACCGCGCAAGAACTTGCTATTTTCGAAAAGGCTTTCGTAATACTGTCCGAGTGAAAGGTGCTTAATTCTCGAAAGAATCCCTCTCGGCAAATAATTCGGTTCAAGCACGGAATTGAACAATAGTGAAACCATCGGATAAAAGCAGATAACGCCGACCAGCAGCATCAAGCAGATCAACCCCGCGCGCGGTATGATTCGTTTAATTTTCATCACGATTCCACCTCCACGCGGCTTTGAATGAAAAATAGTATGCCGACGATCACGAGCGTGACGATCAGAATCAAAACACTCGCGGCGGCAAGACGGTGATAATTGAGCGAATGGAGATTGTTGTTGATGAAATGTTGGATCATATAGATTGTTTCATTCGGGTAATCTCCGCCGATCCAATGCGCCTCGCGGTAAAGCTTATAGGAATTGATGATCGTAACGATAAAGGTCAAGAAGAATGTAGGCATCATAAGCGGAAGTGTGATCTTGAAAAAGCTCCGCACCGATCCCGCACCGTCAAGCGCCGCTACTTCGTAATACTCCTTCTTTATCCTCACGCGCCCCGCAAGGTAAAGCAGAAAGTTGTATCCCGAATAGCGGAAAACGAAAACAATGACGAGATAAACGAATGAAAATCCGTCGCTGTTCGTGTCTATGGGAGCCATACCGAGCCATTCAAGAGCGGAATTTATCAGTCCACCGTCCGAGAAGAAGGAATCAAGCACCAACATCACCGAAACAAGCGGCATAACGATCGGCATAGTCATCGCACCGGTGCAGAAGGAAGAGATCTTCTTGTTTCTGACCGCCGCCAACGCAAGCAGAAGCGGAATTATCAGAAGCGCGGGAATCGCAATGGCGTAAAACCGTAGCGTATTCTCGACCGCAAGCGCGAAAGCCTTGTTTGAAAAGAGATCGGTGAAATTCTTGAACCCGACGTAAACCTTTTCGTTAACGCCCTCGGTGAAGCACTCGGAAAAATTATTTATGAGAGGGATGATGTAAAGGATCATTACACCGACAATACTCGGCGCGAGCATAAGAAGCGGCGGAATGATCCTTTTCATCCGTATAAAAATACGTTTCATATTATTCGGTTAGGAAAAGTTCGAGTTTACGTTTGTATTCTTTAGCAGCTTCGTCGAGAGTCATGCCATATTTATCAACTTGGAGTGCGATTGAATTTGCATAAGTCAAGGCTTGAGTGCTGACAAATTCAGGTACATAAGCTTTATCAAGAATCGCAAAATACTGATCAAGTATTTCTTTTTCTATATCTTCATAATCAAAGCTGAATTCACGCTTTTTGTAATCGGAAGAAACATCAAGTTCTTCCCCGTAGTAGAGATCTTTTATTGCTTCTCTGTACTTATTATTAACAAAAAGATGACCGTGGTAGTTATCGTCTGCACGATATTCAATGCTTGATGCATATCTCAAGAACTGCATACATGCTTCGGGATACTGTGTATTTGAATTGATCGCCAGAGAGTATTCAATAGTTGTCGCCGGTCCTTTACCGTCAACGGAAGGAATATAGGTTATAACCGGGGTGTTACCGTTCTCTACTATTGCGGTTATTACACTATCAAACACAGGAATGTTGCAAAAGTCCGAATCTGCATGATTGAAGCTGAAAAACAGCATATCTTCAGCGAGAAGCGCACCGCATAGTGTATCAGTATATCCCGTGCTCTTTATGCTTAAAGAGGAGTACCCTCCGTTGTAGATATCAGGGAAGAATTCAAGATAATCTTCCATAAATGATTTGAATTTCTCGCCTTCAAAATCCGCATTGATTGCCTTTTCGTCAATTACCTCCAATCCTGCATAACGGTACATATTGTGGAAGTATATGGGCTTTCTGAATGTAGGTATAGACGAGTTAAGGCAAGAATCCGCAAAATCTGCAAAAGTAACACCATCACCATACTTAATACCCTCGGCGTCAAGCACTTCTTTCATTCCAATTATAATCGGTACAGAGTAGAAAATCGGAAACATAACTCGCTTGCCGTCAACGATTCCGTAATTCATGATTTCTTCGTTATAATTATCCCAATGCAGATAATCCCAAACAGCATTGATCTCGTCAATATCTGCAAAGACACCGTTTTCGATATAATCGTTTGTGTTTTTAAAGTGATCGTCGCAGATTATAAAAATATCGGGTCCGTTCTGTCCCAGAACGTCTGCGGAAATCTTTTCGCTGTAAGCATCCGAACCGCCTTCAACTACCGTAAGATTGACTTTAACTCCATAAACAGTTGACTTAAAGCCGTTTACCAATCTTTTGACAAAATCTTCGGTCAATGTATTACACATAATATTAATTGTCTGATTCAGCGGAACTTCCGGCTTCTCGGGCTTCGATGTTGTTTCATCAACCCCTAAAGTGGTTTCTGCACTGGTCTCCTCGGGTGTTGTATCGTTGCATGCTGTAAACACACCTAGAAGTAAAATGATTGCTAAAATTGCCGATAAAAATCTTTTCATAATAAACCTCCGTTATGAATATTTACGTTCAAGCATTGAACAGAAGCTTGAAATATCGTGAAAACTCAAATTCTGCCAGGTCTCGCCGCCGATAACCTGCGTCCACGTTGTTTTATTAAGGAAAAAGGCTTTCAACGGAACGGGATTAAGTATTACGATCTCGTGTACGTTTCCGCTTTGAAGAACTTCAACGCCCTTGGTGTAGATGGTGTTGCTGGGGAAGGTAACGTTCTCTGTGTGAACCCATTTGAGCAGATCACCGGGGATGTTTTTCGGCTTGAACATCTTCGCCCACATAATGTTGACAATGTTTCTTGTGTTCAGTATAATATAACCGAATTCCTTCTCGCTCACGTAAGCGTCGGGAGCAAGGAAACGAAGCGTGCGGTTCTTCTTAAAAGTGGTAAGGAACCTCACGTTGAATTGTGTCAGTCCCTTCGTCAGCACAAAGCAGGTCTCCATATTGTGGCAATCGAAATTAAGATAACTGCTCGTCTTTTGGCATTTGAATCCTGCACGTGCCGCGCTCTTTTTCAGATTCTTAACAGCTTTCATTCTTTTTTTGACTGTTCGCAGATATCTGTAAATGAAGTAGAGCATCACACATCCGAGAACGATCAGTGCGAGCTGTCCAAGAAAAACTATCCAGTTATATATCGATTCCCAGGTTTCATATTTTTGTATTGTTGAACTTAACATAATTTGCTCCTTTCCGGTCTTTCCCGACCGCATCATCATTATATCACAAATTTTGCGCCAAATTGAAAAACGGGATAATTCGCGTAAAAATTGGGATAAAACGGTCGGGAGTATCAATTTATCCCCGAAATTATCGATTTGTCCCAAAAACATCAATTTATCCCGGAATTTGAGTAACGTAAAAGCACACCCTAAAAAGGTGTGCTTTTCATTTATGATCTCTCAATCAGCGAACAGAACGTCGAAATATCGTGAAAGGTCAGATTCTGCCATGTCTCGCCGCCGACGACCAATTTCCACAACGTTTTGTCAAGGTAATAAGCCTTCAGCGGGACGGGATTGAAAATTACGATTTCGTGCACGTTTCCGCTTTGCAGGTTTTCGACGCCCGTGGTGCGTATCTTTTTGCTGGGAAACGCAAAAGTCTCCGTGTGTATCCATTTGAGAAGATTTCCGGGGATGTTCTTCGGCTTGAATATTTTTGCCCACGATAAGTAATTCATACCTTTGGTATTAAGGAGAATATACCCCACAATCTTCTCGCTCACGTATTCATCGGGCGAATAGAACCGAAGATTGCGGTTCTTCCCAAAGGTGGTGAGGAATCTGACGTTGTATTGCTCAAGTCCCTTCGTCAGCACAAAACAGGTTTCCATATTGTGACAATCAAAGTTGAGATAGCTGCCCGTCTTTTTGCATTTGAATCCCGCGCGTGCCGCACTCTTTTTTATATTTTTGACAGCCTTCATTCTTTTGTTTACCGTGCGCAGGTATCTGTAAATGAAGTATATCATCACTCCCGCAAGAACCCACAGCGCGATCTCTCCGAGGAAAACCGTCCAGTTATATAGCATTTCCGCTCTTTCGTAATCGGCTAATCTTGATAACATAATTATCTCCTTCCGTGCCTTATACGGCAGCGTATATATTATATCATAAAATATCGTTAAAATCAAATTCAGGGATAAAAAGTGCATTTTCTGGGATAATTTGATGAAAATTTATCAAATTATCCCTAAAAGCAATCGATTTATCCCAAAACCGACATTTTGCGGTTTTATGTTGTATAATTATAAAAACGAAAAATTATTTACTTTTCCGCGCCTATATGTTATAATATATTTATCAACCCAACGGAGTAAAAACATGATCAGAATAGTTATCTGCGACGACGATCCCTGTTTTGCAACCACGCTGACAGAAGAACTTACCGCGCTTGCCGCACGCTACGAGGGCGATCTTGACCTCAAGATCGGTCCCACCTTCACCTCGCCCGAGCTCGTTCTCTCGTTCATGGAGCAGATGGATTTCGATATTATCTTCCTTGATATAGATATGCCGAAGATTTCGGGATTCGATCTTGCCGCAAAGATCTCGGAGAAGGACCCGAAAGCTCTTATCATATTCGTGTCGGCTTACGATAATTACGTTTATCAGTCCTTCGCCTACAGCCCCTTCCGATTCCTGCGAAAGCTTCATCTTAAGGAAGAGCTCCCCTCCGCATTCGATAAGGCGATAGAGAAGTGCCTTTCGGAAGCGCAGGGACTATCCTTCAACTCGACCGACGGCAACGTCACCCTCCGCCCGAGCGACGTGCTCTATTTTGAAAACAACAAAAACTACTATAATATCTATTGCGAAAATGGCGCGACCTACAAATGCCGCGGAACTATAAAAGCTCTCGAGGATATTTGTACCGACAAACGATTTTTCAAGATACATTCCGCATATATAATCAATCTCGAACACGTTTCCGAAACGCACAGCAGCACGCAGGTCACAATGAAAGATGGATCCGTCCTCTCGGTCGCCGCACCGCGCCGGCATGAGTTCAAGGATGCCTATATGCAATTCGTTCGCAGGAGGTATTCAAGATGATGCAGATGTTTGAGGTGGCTGCAACACTCTTTGATTCGATACTGACAATATGGTTCGTGACAAGGTTTTGTAAGCTTGAAAGTAAAAGGAGATATCAGATCGGCGCGGTTCTGCTTATTTTATGTGTTACCGTTTTTTGCGACAAGCTGTTTGCCGATTTTAATACGGTATCAATAATACTGTGCGCTGCGATCACTTTGATGTATACCGCTCTTTCCGCGTATAGCATTTCATTTAGACAAATACTTGCCGTATGTCTGTTCTGGGTTTCGCTGATGGCAGTCAGTAGCGCGCTGTTTATCGTGATCTCGATGATAACGCAGGATTTTGAATCCCATCTTATGGGCAGCGATTCAACAGTCAGGTATATATACGTTATCCTTCATAAGATAATTCTTTTCACCCTGCTCCGACTGATCATAGCGTTTGTAAACGTTGACGGTAAGGTAGGAAGACTCAACGCTGTTCTCACTTTTACGGTTTCAGCGGTTTCGGTGCTCGGACTCGGTGCCACGATGGTGATAGCCACGACCGATCTCGCAAGCACGCTTGGCGCGCAGATCGCCGTGCTGATCGTTTCATTCCTTTTGGTAAATATTATTCTGTACTTTATGCTCTCGCAGATCCAAAGGCTGCAAAAGAAGGAATATGAATTTAAGCTCCTCGAAGAAAAGACCGCCTTCGACAGCGCCCGCCACGAGGAGACCACGGCAGTCTGGCAGAACGTCCGCCGCATTCAGCACGATATGAAGCATCATTTTTCTGTCATAAACGCCCAACTTGAGGCGGGAAAAGCCGATGAGAGCCGCGAATACCTCGCCAAGCTCCTTCCCGAGATCGAGTCAATGGGCAGAGTCATCCGCTCGGACAATAAGACCATCGACTATATAATCAATTCCAAGCTCAGCGCGCTTACCGATACACAGATAGTGATCTCGGGTCTGATCGCAGACTTTTCAGACATAGAAGACCGCGACCTCGCGTGCCTCTTAGGCAATATTCTCGATAACGCCATTGAGGCTATTGCCAATCTTGAAGAGAAGAGGATCGAGATCCTTTTCTCTGTCGAAAACGCAAGCCGTATGGTCATCTTCAAAAACACTATTGGCAGATCGGTGCTCAAGTCCAACCCCGACTTGCGCTCGACCAAGAAGGACAGCTCCTCGCACGGTTACGGCCACAAGATCGTCGAAAAGATCGTTTCCGATCACCGCGGAATGATCGACTACTTTGAGGAGGGGGATATGTTCGGAGTGCAGATCATTTTCCCCGGAGTTTCCAAATAATAAAGACGGCAAGCGTTGCTTGCCGTCTTTATATGAAAATCAAACTTCCCACGTCATAAAGCTTGCCGTCGCCGAGTGAAACGCATTCTGTCTTGTGTTTGCTTGCGAAAGTTATGATAGCTTCATGATCGGGATGTTTTGTGAGATCCCCGCAGAAATAAAGCTTATCATCGCACAGTCCGCTTGCTCCGCCTATAAAGCCGTAAGAATAACCGGGCAGATCGATATGTCCAACGGATATCACAAGTGTGCCGATCCCGTTTTCGGTCGTTTCTTTAGCAATTCCTTTGTCGGCGGTAATCACCGCACCGTCCGCGAGAATAGCGCAGGAACACTTCGAATAGCCTTGACCGACGTTCAGTATGCTATAATCCAAAGACTCCGCCAAGCGCAGAATTTCACCGTCTGCGGAGACCTTGCGGCAGAGGATCCTGTCACCCGAAACTGCGGCGCAAAGTCCGCAATCCTTCGGATATTTATTACCCGCATCGGAATCAGAAAGAATAAGTTCAAGTCCCGCATTTTTGCATATGAGGTCTATGGTTTTCTTTGCAGTCAGGTAATAGTTCTTTCTTGTGATAAGAAAATTCTCAAGCCTGAAGATCATAAGATCGCTGTGACCGTTTACCGCCTCGGGAAGGGAGGAGTCGGGCGGAAGCTGAATCGTTTCAAATTCTTTTTTCAAAGAATCAAGAACCCCCACAGGAGTTCTGTAATCGCATACACAGATCATTTTTCACCAATAAACAGAAAAACAGCCACCGGGGCTGTTTTTCATTAATTGAAATTAGGCATTCTCAGCCTTTTTCATAGTGCGGAGACAACGAGCACACATGGGAACGGTCTTAACTGTTCCGTCAACGCTAACCTTAACCTTACGGATGTTAGGCTTCCAAGCTCTGTTGGTCTTACGGTTAGAGTGAGAAACCTGATGACCGAAGACAACGCCCTTGCCGCAAACACTGCATTTTGCCATTATAAAGCACCTCCTTAGGACAATTAAGCCAAATTACATACAACAACGCATATTATACCACAAAACTCCGAAAAAAGCAAGAGTTTTTCGAATATTTTTTTGAAAAAATGAAGATTTTTGCGAATTATTTTTTCTCCGTGATCTTGTAAACGCAAATCCCCGTCTTCTCACCGATAAAGAAGCGTGCGCGCACAATATTCGGTGATTCGTTCCGTCTGAAAGCATCGAGCGTCAGAAGTGCGGACACTATTGCAGGATCTCTAGGATCGAGTATTCCCGCCACGGCGTAAGCCGCATTTTTGTCTTCCGTTACGTCCGCAAGGTCCTCGTAAAGATGCTCGCCGCCAACGTATTTTTCGGATACTGTGAAGGGTATATCTTCAAACAAGCACACTTCGATTTCGGAATCGGACTTCTCTATGACGGCATCGGCATCGTATTCAAGCGAGATCGGGAGAGAGATCTCAAATTTCTTCAGGATCCCGCGGTCGATCTTGACGTCGCCTTCACTTGCTTTTACCGTGAGTCCGTTCTTTGCTTTTGCTATCGGCGCCGAGGGAGTGATGCCGTATTCAGCAGCTATCTTCCAGAGCGCGGGTAGTCTTTCCTTGTCGGCAAAGATGATAAACGCGGGAGCCAAAGGCTTGAAGACGTCGTCTGCAAATCTCGAAGGTGTCGGAAGCAGAGCGGTGTCTATCAGCAGTCCGCCTTCAACGACCGAAAGATCGTCTATCAAACTGCGTATTCCCGCAGGCATTACAAAAACGTCGGGATATTGCTTGAGAAAGCGTTGGCAGACGTGCTGTGCTTTTTTTGCAAAATCATATACGTTTTCGCTTTTGCTCGGTGCAAGAACAACTCCGATACTTCCGATCTTTTTGCCCGATATCGGTTTGCCGGATGAAAGTGTAAGTGTAAAGATGCTTGAAACCGTATCCCTGCTCATGCCGCTGTAAAGCGGAGCATATTCGGGAAGAGAAGCGAGCGAGATATCTATTCCGCAATTCTCATGGGTAGTTTTACCCGTAGCTGTATACTCTGCAAGACCGAGAAGCGAAGGCGCACCGTCGCCGATCCCCGATTCGCTGGCATACCTTCTCATGATATCCGAAAGTAATTCGCGCATATCGTCGGGTATGTCGGTGACTTTTTCGATAAATCTGTTATTCGCGGCATTCTTCGCGTTCTCTTTAAGAGCCGCGACCATAAAGTAGAGCTCTGCAACCGTAGGATCCTTCTTTTGCGAAACGTAAAGTGCCTGAAGTGCTGACAGCTGCGCATCTGTAGCTCCGAGCCCCAGATCGCGCTCTATCTTCACGAGGTATTCGTGTTGGCACGCTCTGAATCCCGATACCAATCCGGATTTCCTTACAGGCTTTGCGGCGGGAAGATCCTCTTTTGCTATTTCACCGTAGCAGATTCCGTTTTCGTATCGATTTATCTTGACTTTGACACGTTCACCGTGAAGACTGTATGGCACGGGCGCGCTGACTTCAAGGAAGGAATCGGTGTGTCCGTGCGCAACTCCGTCCGAATAGGTTTCAAAAAGAACCGTTCTCTCGGGTTCACGCGCGATCTCTTCCGCGAGTATGGATTCGGTTATCTCTTTCTGAATTTCAATCAGCTTTGCCGCTCGTTCGCGTCTTATCTCAACCGGAACTTTGCCGTCCATTTCAGCGGCTGGAGTTCCCTCACGCTCGGAATAGGGGAAGATATGCGCGGATAAGAATCTCGCTTCTTTAAGGAATTCGATTGTCTGTTCGAATTCTTCCTCACCCTCGCCGGGGAATCCGACGATAACGTCCGTCGTGAACATTACGTTCGGAATCGCTTCGCGCAAACGGATGATCGCCCGGCGTGCCATATCCGCATTGTATTTTCTGCGCATAAGTGCAAGAACTTTCGATGATCCGCTTTGCAGGGAAATATGAAAATGCGGCGCAAGCGACGCAAGATCCTTTATCTCAGTGACAAATCCTTCCTTGAACAGCGAAGGATCGAGCGAGCCGAGTCTGATCTTGCATCCGCCCGCGATGGCATCAACGAGCTTCAATAGTCTGCCGAGGTCGATGCCGTCGATATCCTTGCCGTATGACGCGGTTTCGATGCCCGTGAGAACTATCTCACGGCATCCCGCATCAATAAATCCCTTGACCTCGCGAAGGATATCTTCGGGAGCCTTGGAACGCACGTTTCCTCTCGCGCGCGGGATGGCGCAATATGCACATTTATTTTCGCATCCGTCCTCGATCTTGATATAAACGCGCGTCCTCGGAAAAGCATTCAGCAGCATCTTTTCAAATTCCGCTTCCTCGATCGGAGGAACGCTTACGACGGGGTATTCTTTATCTTCTTGTTTGAAATAACTGTCAAGTACATCAACGCATTCAAGCTTCTTTGCGTTTCCGCAAACGGCAATGACTCCGTCGATTTCCGAAAGCTCCCGGGCGTAATATTCGGCGGTACAACCCGTAACCACAACGGGAACGCCCCCGTTCGTTCTCGCCGCGCGGCGTATCATCTGTCGCGATTTCCTATCCGCTTCAGCAGTTACCGTGCAGGTGTTTACGATAAAAGCGTTGCAGTCATCTCCGCCTTCCGCCGTGATATATCCTCTTTTGCGAAGCTCTTCGGCGAATGCCTCGCTCTCATACTGGTTGACTTTACAGCCGAGAGTGATGATTCCGATCTTTTTTTGCACGAGCATCGCCTCCTTGTTTTTATAATATTATTTATATTATTTTATCACTTCATCGGCAAAAAGTAAATATCCCAACTGTAAATAATCTTTATTTTGAAAAAAATATTGCAAAACGTGCGAAAAACTTCAAAAATTGTCTTGCAAATTTTGCGTTTTGGGAGTATAATAAATGTAACAAATATTAATTATGTAAAGAAGAGGAGAGTACAAATGAGCACACTGCATATCGTTGACCACCCCCTTATTACACACAAGCTGTCCATTATGAGAAACAAGAGAACGGGATCAAAGGATTTCCGTGAGCTTCTTGACGAAATCGCAATGCTTATGGGCTATGAGCTTACACGCGATCTGCCCCTCGAAGATATCGAGATCGAAACTCCCATCTGCAAGATGACCGCAAAGAGGATCGCGGGCAAAAAGCTTGCGATCGTTCCCATCCTCCGTGCAGGTCTCGGAATGGTTGACGGTCTCCAGCGCCTCGTTCCCGTTGCAAAGGTTGGACATATCGGTCTCTACCGCGATCCCGAAACCCATCTTCCCGTTGAATATTACTGCAAGATGCCGCCCGATATCGATGACAGAATCGTCATCCTCGTTGACCCGATGCTGGCAACCGGCGGATCGGCATGTGACGCGCTTACAATACTTAAGGAAAAATACGGCTGCAAGCACATCAAGTTCATGGCGCTCGTTGCGGCACCCGAAGGTGTTGCAAAGGTGCAGAAAGACCATCCCGACGTTGATATCTACGTTGCGGCACTTGATGAAAAGCTCAATGACCACGCATACATCGTTCCCGGTCTCGGTGACGCGGGCGACAGAATTTTCGGAACAAAATAAATTCAACCTTGGGGCAGTTGCAGAGATCTTCTGCCCCATATTTTTAAGCAAATGAGAATTATTAAGATTGAAAAAAACGACGCGGGTCAGCGCCTTGACAAATTCCTCACAAAGGCTGTCAAGGGCCTCCCTAAGTCGCTTATGTATAAATTTATCAGAACCAAAAAGATAAAGCTCAACCGCACGCGCACCGAGCCCGACGTTATGCTCACCGAGGGCGACGAGCTCCAGCTCTTCATCCGCGACGAATTTTTTGATTCGCCCGAGCAGGATCTTGGGGCTATCGCAAGAATAGAACCCAAGCTCGACGTTGTTTATGAGGATGAAAATATCATTCTGATGAACAAGCGCCCGGGTGTTCTTGTGCACGAGGATGACGAGGGAAGGGACAACACGCTGTTGATGCATCTGCAAAGCTATCTCTATCGCAAGGGCGAATACGATCCCCGCGCTGAACAATCCTTTGCGCCGGCACTCTGCAACAGAATAGACCGCAATACCGGCGGTATCGTCATAGCCGCAAAAAATGCCGCTGCACTGCGTGATATGAATTACAGGATCAAGTCGGGACAGGTCAGCAAATTCTATCTTTGTGCCGTTCACGGTACGATGCCGAAGAAATCAGACGTTCTTAAAGGCTATCTCAAAAAGAACGAGAAGACGAATATGGTCGAGGTTTCTGACATCCCGAAGCCCGGTTTCCGCGAGATCATAACGGGATACCGCGTTCAGTCAAGCAAAAACGGTGCAAGTCTGCTCGAAGTCGAACTGTTTACGGGAAGAACGCATCAGATACGTGCGCATCTTTCTCATATCGGACATCCGCTTCTCGGCGACGGCAAGTACGGCGTGAACCGTGATGATAAAAAGAAGGGCTATCATTACCAGGCTCTTTATTCCTATAAACTTCGGTTTGATTTTGAACAGAACGGCGACGTTCTCGATTATTTATCCGGCAAGGAATACCGCCTGCCTCGCGAGGCGGTATGGTTCTGCGCTGATTTTGATTACCGCAAATGAACGAAAAACTGAAATTCCTGATCTATCCCGAAAAAAAGATGCATATCTTTTGGTATCTGACTGTTTCGGGCGTTTTGTCGGGATTGTGTATGGCATTCCCGACCGTTGTCGGTGCTGTGATCGAATGGATAGCGTTCATCCCCGCCGCACTTGCGTTTTATTCCGCGTCAAAAAACGGAATAAACCTCAAAAAAGCGTTCGGCGGAGGATTCTGGCTCATATATTCCCAGCATGTTATTGTTTACCATTGGTTTGTCAGTTTTTATCCGCTTGAATTTACGGGTATGACCAAACTCGCGGCTGCCGGAGTAGTGCTTATTGCCGTATTCGGACTTCCGATCCTTGCTGCAGTATTCGGCGGAGTACTCGGAATGATAACCGTTTGGATATCCCGCCTTTCTGTATCAAAGAATTATCCGATTACGTTGCCGTTTGTTTGTGCTTCCGCATACGTTCTGTGCGAATGGGTGCGAACAAAATTCTGGTTCGGTGTTCCGTGGGGAAGACTTTCTCTCGGACAGCTTATCGACGGAGTTCCGATATCGGTCCTTTCTTCTTCGGTATTCGGTACGTATTTTGTCACGTTTCTTATCGTTCTTGTATCTTGCGTTATCGCGCAGGCTATATTTTTGCAAAAGCACAAGCTCCGTGCAATCATTGCTGTGGCACTTGTTTTTTCAAATTTGCTGTGCGGTATTGTGATAGCAAATCTGCCTTCGGCAACCAAAACGACAGTCAAGATTGCCGCGATCCAGGCGAATATCAATTCGCGCGAAAAATGGGGCACCTCGATGGAAGATATCGTAGTGAGCTATGAAACACTGACAAAACAAGCCGCAGGTGATGGAGCCGAGCTTATCCTCTGGCCCGAAACGGCAATAACCGATAACAGATATATCCCGCGCGTTTTACGTCTTGCTGACGAGCTTGACGTATATATTCTCCTCGGCTGCTTTGATTTCGATGAAAACGGTAATCCGAGAAATATTCTTTCTCTGTTAACTCCCGAAGGCGAGATCGCAAAGAACACTTACGCCAAAAGACACCTCGTGCCCTTCGGCGAATACGTTCCGATGAGAGATCTCATTATGAGTGTGTTTCCGCCTCTCGGCGAAATTGCCATGCTTTCGGAAGATCTTGTCCCGGGTGAAGACAGCGCTCTGTTTGAGATTGAAATTAACGGCGAATTTCTTAAGATCGGCGGACTTATATGCTTTGATTCGATATATGAAGAGCTTGCTTATACGACTGCTTCCGACGGCGCGGATATGATCTGTGTTGCCACGAACGATTCGTGGTTCGAGGACTCGCGCGCGGTATATATGCACTGTGCCCAAAGCCGACTTCGCGCTATTGAAACCGGGCTTCCCGTAGTCCGTGCCGCCAACACAGGTATTTCAGCGGATATCACATGCCTCGGAGTTGTGAATGACAGCATAGAACCGCTTGTCGAAGGTTATCTCGTCTGCGACGTTACTATATCCGAAAATTCAAATAATGCAAAAAGCGGCAATACTTTCTTCCTGGTTTTTTGCGTGATCTGCGTTTGTGCTTTGCCTTGCGTAAACTTATCGGAATATCTGATCCGTAAAAGTAAATAATAATTGAGGTCTGTCGGGTTGTACTTGACAGACCGCACTTTTTTTAGTATAATAATATATATTGTTTTTTAAGGAGCGGGTATATGGCTTTTTCTGAAAAATTCGTAAGAAAGCAGATCGAAACGATCTTCCCGAAAATTGAAAAATACTCGCTTGAACAGCTGCGCCATACGCAGGATCTTTCGGGCGCGCTCATGCGCCGTCTTGCGGGACGCAGCCTCGAGATCGAAAAAAAGGCTTTCGGAGCGTTTGAAGCAGCGTGGGTGCATCCCGAAGCGAGAAAAAGCGACACGGTCATCCTCTATCTCCACGGCGGCGGTTACACGTGCGGCAATATTGAATTTGCTATAGGCTTTGCATCTACTCTTGCCAAAAATCTCGGACTCCGCGTCTTCGCGCCCGCATACCGCCTTGCTCCCGAATCTCCCTATCCCGCAGCTGTTGATGACGTTCTTCGCGCATACGAATACCTCATCGAATGCGGAATTTCTCCAAAATCCATAATTCTTTGCGGAGAAAGCGCGGGCGGCGGGCTTTGCTATGCACTTTGTCTCCGTCTTGCTTCACAGAGCAGAGAAGTGCCTTCTGGTATAATTGCCATCTCTCCTTGGGTTGACCTCACCCTTTCGGGCGACAGTATAAAAACTCGCGCTGATATCGATATCGCGCTTACCTACGACAGACTCAAATTTTTTGCTGATTCATATATCGGCGAAAACGGTGATGCTCGACATCCCGAAATATCCCCCATATTTGCAGACGTTTCCTCGATCCCTCCGTCGCTGATCTTTGTCGGATCTGCCGAAATGCTCTTCGACGATGCTCAGGTTCTTGAAAGAAAACTCGCTCACGCCGGCAGGGATTGCAAACTGATCGTCGGCGAAAATATGTGGCACGCCTATACGATATACAGTCTCAAGGAGCATAAAAACGATTTTACTGAAATGGAGTCCTTTATCGACGGAGTCGTTCCCGCGCCGAGAAAGCTCCGCTGGATGAAGCTCGATAACGCCGCGAAGATATATCCCGCCGCAAAGCGCAGAAATTGGAACAATACCTTCCGCCTTTCTGCGACTCTCTCCGAACCGATAAACCGTGATATACTCAGACTGGCACTTGACACGACCATTCACCGATTCCCATCAATAGCTGCAAAGTTGCGTCGCGGTACCTTCTGGTATTATCTTGAAGAGCTTTCACGCGCACCCGAAATAATCGACGAGATGCACTCGCCTCTGATGCATATGCCGATCGAGGATATCCGCAAGTGCGCTCTCCGCGTGCTTGTTCACAACAACCGAATAGCTGTTGAGTTTTATCACGCCCTTACCGATGGAAACGGAGGGCTTATATTCCTCAAATCCCTCGTCGCCGAATATCTCGAACTTAAGTATTCGATTGAAATCCCCGCAACCGACGGCGTCCTCGACAGAGAGGAAGAACCGGTACCCGAAGAGCTTGTCGACAGCTTCCTTGAAAACAGCGGAGATGTCTCAAAGAGCCGCTCCGAGCCGAATTCATACCGACTTTCGGGTATTCCCGAAAAGGACGGATTTATCAATCTGACTACGTTTATGATAGATTCGGACGAGCTCCGCGCAAAGGCAAAAAGCCACGGCGTGACAGTGACCGCTTTTCTTGCCTCCGCTCTCATCTGCGCCATTGCCGAGATCCAGAACAGACAGTTGCCCCGCCGCGCGCAAAAGCCTGTTAAAATTCTGATTCCCGTCGATCTGCGAAAGATATACGGAAGCAAGACTCTTCGTAATTTCTCGCTCTATATCACCCCCGGCATTGATCCGCGAATGGGCGATTGGACTTTTGACGAGGTTTGCAAATCGATCCATCATCAGATGGGGTTCGGTATTACAAAAAAAGAAATGACTGCAAGAATGACCAAAAACGTCAACAGCGAAAAAGCGTTCATTCTCCGCATCATGCCCTTGTTCGTCAAAAACATCGCGATGAAGATGGTGTATAACGCCGTCGGCGAAAAAAAGGCATGCCTTGATATGTCGAACCTCGGTGTCGTCGATCTGCCTGAAGAGATGAAGGAATACGTTAAAAGGTTTGATTTTATCATCGGCCCGCTTCCCGAAACACCCTACAACTGCGCCGTCATAACCTACGGCGGCCGGGTGAATATCAGCTTTGTCCGCAACGTCCAAAAACCCGAGCTCGAACTTGCATTCTTTGAACAGCTCCGCGCTCTCGGAGTTCACGTCAAAGTTGAAAGCAACCAAAGATAAGGAGATATATATGTACTGTGTTAAATGCGGTGTCGAGCTTGCCGATACCGAAAATAAATGCCCGCTTTGCGGTACGTCGGTCTATCATCCCGATATAGTACGCGGTAAGGCAGAGCCTACCTATCCCGCATACGTCAAAGAACGCGAAAAGATGCGCCCGCAGGGAGTGCTCTTTATTCTGACAGTCCTTTGCGCAATGCCTGTTGCTATTTGTCTGTTCTGCGATCTGTATTACGGAAACGGACTTACGTGGTCCGGCTACCCTGCAGGCGGTATTATTCTGTTCTATTCGATCTTTATCCTTCCGTCGTGGTTTTACAGACCGAATCCGGTCATCTTCTGTCCCATATCTTTTGCAGTACTGGGCGGTTTCCTTCTGTATGTAAATTACCATACCGGCGGAGAATGGTTTCTCACGTTTGCGTTCCCGATACTTGTCTACCTTGCGCTACTCGTCTGCACGGTCATCACACTTCTCAGATATACCCGCCGAGGCAGACTTTACATAGCCGGCGCAACCTTCATTGCCGTCGGGTTGCTTTGCGTTATCATCGAGTTCTTTATGAACATAACTTTCCTAGACCGAATGATATTCGACTTCTTCTGGTCGATCATTCCGTTCATTGCCTGCTTCCTTGCGGGAATGATGCTTATAGTAATAGCAATCGCCAAGCCTCTTCGCGAATCTCTTAAAAAAAGATTCTTTATATGAAAAAACGACCGTCCGAATTCGG
>JAZSLM010000010.1:0-19762 GCA_045535375.1 Eubacteriales bacterium | reverse complement strand
GAACGTATACGAGCTCGCAATCGGGAGCGATCTCGAGGTTCTTGCGGTTGGTAAGAGTCTTACCCTCTGCGTCAGCGTAAACAGACTCGCACTCTACACAGTACCAGTACTCAGCGATACCGGGCTCGTGGCAAGCCTCTGCTGCGGGAACGTAGGTGAGCTCGCAAACGTGCTCAACTTCGGGAGCGATCTCATCGTTCTGAGTAGTTCCGCAAGCGCAGGAACGCTGCATAACGATGGTGCCGTCATCCTTCTCTTCGATTGCCTTCCAAGCGGACCAGTCATGAACGCCGTCGCTATTGAGAGTGCACTCGGTCTCGGGGATTACGATTGTAGCTTCTTCAGCCGATGCAACAACAGCGAAAGCTGCGAAGCAAAGAACGAGAGCTACAAGAATTGTTGTAAACTTTCTCATTTTTAATCTCCTTTTCATATTTTGAAAGTTTTTCGGGTATATTATATCACATAATACCAAATAAGTCAATGCTTTTTGAAAATTCTTTTTTCAAAAAATCACATTTTTAATAAATTTATTTTGGTTTTATTCAACAAAATATATTTCAATTATATTACTGATTCGCGCAGATTATGTAACTCGCCCTTCGAAATCCTTTTTATTCCAATATTGTTAATATATTGACATATTCGTATTTTTATATTTACAAAACTGCATTTTTCTGCTATAATATAGATACAAAGGAAAGCAACGGAGGTCCAAAAATGTTTTCTTCATTTAATATAAAGGCGGTATGCGCAATAACGTCTTTGTGCCTTGTTTTATCTCTTCTGATCCTGCCCGCCGCGGCATCGATCAAGCCGAATTATGCTGATTACGAATACGGTGAGGCATACAAAACGAGCAATTATTACGATCAGCTTCTCGAGGCAAGATCAAAGCTTACAGGCGATCACAGATACGACGTTATCCTCATAGCGCTCTCACAGGTAGGCTATCACGAGGGCAATTCGGATGCCGATATGGACGGTTGGAACCTCGGCGGATCGGAAAATTTCGTTGAATACAACCGCCTTTTCTGCAAGCTCGAAGGGATCTGGGGATACGCCTGGTGCGCGGCGTTCGTTTCATGGTGTCAGTATCAAGCAGGAATACCCGCCGAGATCGACTGCTCCGAGGTCAGCTGCCCCAGAATGATAAACGAAATTCTGAAGCCTCAGGGACTTTACAAGACCCGCGAATCGGGATACATACCCCTCATCGGTGATCTCATTTACTTCAAAAACAAAACCTCGACAGCAATTTCAACCCATGTCGGACTCGTCATCGGAGTTCGCGACGGTTACGTCTACACCGTAGAGGGAAACGGCGGCGAAAAGGTCGCTCGCCACAAATACGCACTCGACGACAGCTACATAGTCGGCTACGGAGCTCTCAAATATGAAACCAAAGAAGGCACCGATTACTCCGTCTTTTCTCTCGAAGAGGACTCCGCAAAACCCGGTAAGTTCATCGTGACTGCAGATTCGCTCAACGTCCGCGCGGGTGCGGGAACATCCTTCTCCGTCCTCGGGACTCTCAAAAACGGCGACGAGGTAGAAGTTCTGAAATTCAACGAAAACTGGGGCAGAATAGATTTCAAGGGCAAGGAAGGCTGGATCTCCGCCTCCTATCTGCGCTCGACCGAAACGAACGTGTATACTATATATTATAATGTAGGCGAAGCTAAAATGAAGCTGACACAGCAGCGTAAATTCCCGGGCAAGAAAGCGACCGTTACCGATGAGATCCCCACTCTTGAAGGCAACACCTTCGCCGGTTGGGCAACCGAAAAGGGCGGTACCGCAGTCTATACTGCCGGACAAAGCTATACGGCAGATGCAGATATCAAGCTTTACGCAGTATGGGATCCCATTATCCTTACAGTCACTTTTGCCGACTATGACGGAAGCATTCTCACAACAGTCGAATACCCCTACGGTTCAAAAGTCGAAGCACCAAAGGATATAACACCTACACGCGAAAGCGACGGTGAATCTGCATATGAATTCGCCGGCTGGGATGAAAAGCTGACCTGGTATATCAAACGCGATATGACCTACACGGCAACATACACCTCACGCGAGCTGACCGCGGAGGAAAAGGAACAGTACATTGCCGCGCAGGCTACGGAAGCACTCACCGAAGCGTCGGAGAGAAGCGGATGCGGAGCATCGGCTTCGATCCTTCCTGTCCTCATACTTCTCTTCCCGATCGCTATTATATATAAAAGGAAAGAAAATTAAGAAAAACGACGGACTTTGCCTCGGCAAAGTCCGTTATTTTTATTAATTGATATCAAAATCCACCATTACGGGACAATGGTCGGAAGAAAGAAGCGTGTAATCGTGAAGCTGAACGCGGAACATTTTGGGCGTCATTGTGCTCTTGTTATAAACGATAGCGTGGTCGATCGCCGAGCTGTACGCCTTCGTGGGGATAACGACGTCGATATAAAGCTGAAGCTCGTCATTCCAGGGGGAGTAGGAATGGTGAGTGGTAATATCCATGGTGTCGGGGGATATCTTCTGCAGATCCTCAAATCCTTCAGCGAAGAGATTCTTCATGGGTTCGGAGCTGATGTTGCAGTTAAAGTCGCCGCCGACGATCATCGGGCAGTTATGCTTTGAAGTGATCTGTTTTACGACAACAGCAAGCTGTGCGGCATCCTTGACGCGTGCCGACTTGCCGAGATCATCGCTCGTCCAGTAGAAGTGGGTCGATCCTACGGCAAATACGTCGCCGCTTGCCTTGTCCTTGAAAACTGCCCAGGAAACCGACTTGGATTTGTCGCCCGCGCCGTCGTCATAGAGATAGTATCCGCACTCGACGATATCGAACTTATCGGCACGGTAAAGCAAAGCGGTGTAATCCTGCTTGTTGCTGTTGGTGGGAGTGATCGGAACGGGGGAATAACCGAACTTCTTCATTCTGGTGTGATAGGTAGAAACGCACGCGGCGTTTTCCTGAAGACCGATAACGTCGGGCAGATATTCGTAATGAAGCTCCGCCTGCATCTGGTTTCTTGATTCCATCGGATATTCGTCAACGTGTGCACCGTGGACGTTGTTGAAGACAACGCGGTATTCGCCCGCACGGTTTTCAATATCCTGCTTATCCTCGGGCTCGGCAACGCCTGAATGAGTGAAACCTTCCGCAATCTCTACCTTATCGCCCTTGAAAAGAGTATCGGTAAGATATTCGTATGCTTCGGCGTAGCCTTCCATACACTCCGCAGAAACGTAAAGCTTGGTGCCCGCGGCACTGATCGAGTAGCCGTGGCGTGTTTCTACCGCTTCGCCGCCGCGCTTAGTAACACCGAAGATGATCTCACGCGCGGTTGAGTCATCACTTCTGACGGAGGTATCAACCTTTATCGGCAGACCGTAACCCGCGGAGGTCGAAAGAACGTTTGCAAAAAGACGTGCGTATCTTTCGGCGGAATAAATATCCGTCTTGCTGTAAACGATGGTATACTCGCTTATATCGGCACCGAGAATGCTGCCGCTTTGGATCGTATACTTTCCGTAAGTATAGAAGAACTTATTTGCCTCGGTAAGCTCAATGGTGGCAGATCCCATATCGTTTTTACCCTGCTTGATTATAACGTCGGTGATAAAGCGGTCGACTGCCATTTTGACGGTATTGACGGTAGTACCCGCAAGTACGATCTTGTCGCCGTCAAAGGTTACGGCATAATCACGGGTACGCATACTCTCGGTAACCTTCTGCGATGCCTCGCGGACTGTCGGGCCGAGAAGGATCTCATACTGATGCTCAACGCCGTTGTCACCAAAAGGCTTCTCGAGGATCTCATCGCTCACAAGTTTGAGCTCAACGCCGATATATTTTTTCATCTGGTTGCGAAGGCTGATCGCAAGGTCCTTGATGCTGTTGTCGAAATCCTGGGGATAGACGATATAGAACGCGCATTTTCCGCCCTCGGAAAATTTCAGAGTCTGGGGAATCGGCTCCGTCTCTTCAACCTCTGTGACAGATTCGCTTCCCGTGGTTTCAGCGGGAGTTTCCGAGCCGTCACAAGCGGAAAGGATGAGCGCAAAAGCCGAAAGGCAGATCAAAAGAATAAAATAAACTGTCTTTTTCATAATATACCTCACTTTATCGGATTGTTTTCAATATATTCGTCAAGTATCCTTGCCGCAAGACGCACGGCTTCAAGGCAGGGACGCTTCTGATAATATTCCTTGGTACGTTCCTCCGGAACGTGATCGGTCGATACTGCATTCTCTCCCATCCTCGCGGCGAGGATATCGCGGCAAACGATGCTTCCCCATCGCTCGGAAAAGCTCGATGCAAGAATTTGGATACGCTTGTAGTGCTCGCTCTTTTCGCCCTGCGCGGGAGGAATAGGGAATCCGTAAAGCAAGCCCGCCGCCATTGCCGCGCCCGAAAAGGCACCGCAGACCTCGCGCAGTCTGCCGACTCCGCCGCCCATTGATGATGAAAGCTTCGAAGCGGTTTCATAATCGAGTCCGTGAAGATCGCAAAATGCGCAGAATACTGCCTGAGCGCAGACCGCACCCGAAAGGAAAAGCTCAGCCGCGCGCGCCTCGTGGGGTGTCATTTTCTCTTCCATCAGTGCGCCACCTCCCCGCTGTTTCTCTCAAAGGAGATGAATCGGCTGCCCTGAATAGTCAGCAGACCCTCGTCAGCAACGCAAAACAAATCAAAGTCGCTTTTTTCCACGCGAAGCTCGGTCCTCTGCCCATCCTGAAGTTCAAAGGTCATATGATAGGAGTAATATCTGTGCGAAAAGCCGCCGCTGTGGTTGTGGGAGCGGTGAGCAACCGTTCTTTTGTCAACGACTTTTGCATCGATCGTCAAACGCGGGGCGCTATCGTTCTTTGCCTTTTGTTTTGCCGCGTAGATCAATATAAATACGAAAAACGCGCCGAAAGACAGGAAGGACAGTAAGAACATGATTATAAATATGATAAATGAAAAATTAAACATTCCCATAGCGCTTACCTTACGGAGTTCATATCCGTTACTAATTTGCCAAGGCAGCCTTCAAGCAGAACGCCGTCGCGGCGTGGTTCGTCGTTGCCGTATTCAAGCGAATAGTCGATAACTTCCGCGGTGAAACGGGAAGCGTATTCCGCGCTCTTGCGGAGTATTTCTTCATCGTGCTGTTTACCGGATCTGAGGATATAAGCAAGCATAACGGATGCGAAAAGATCGCCCGTGCCGGGGTAATCGTTGCGTCTTGAACGCTCGGAATGCATTTTACCGAGGCAATACGTTCCGACACCGCCCTTGAAATGAATGCCCGTGATCACGCACTCGGCATCTGTGAAGGACTTGATCTTTTCGTTGATCGAGCCGATCGCCATCTCCGCCTCCTCTGCCGAAAGTCCCGAAAGATCGGGATATTCGGTATCCGTCATAAGACAAGCCTCGGTGAGATTCGGAGTTATGATATCCGCACGCGCACAAAGGCGGCGCATTTCGGCAACAAGCTCGGGAAAGCAAGCCGAATAAAGCTTTCCGTCGTCGCCCATAACGGGATCTACAAAGATCAGGGTGTTCTCATCTGCGGTCTTGTCGATGAAATCCTCAACCGTCTTGACCTGCCGTTCACTTCCGAGAAAGCCGGTATAAACAGCATCAAAATCAAGTCCCAGCTCTCCGAAATGGCGCGCGATATCGCCTATCGAATCGTCAAGATCGCGGAAGTGCATCCCCGAAAATCCGCCCGTATGGGTCGAAAGAAGCGCGGTCGGTACGGGAACCGTCTGGATTCCCGCCGCCGAAAGCGCGGGGATGATAACTGTCAGCGCGCATCTGCCGAAGCAAGAAAGATCGTGCAAAGCGGCAACGCGCGGTAATTTGCGTTTTGTGTTCATTATGATTCTCTTTTTATTCTGTAGGATTGGTTTCCTCGGTGACAAGTCCAAAGTATCTGTCGAGCACTTCTCTTGCCGCCCAGGAGGCGTTATATCCGTGCGCGCCGCGTTCCAGAACACAGGCAACGACGATCTCGGGATCTTTAAGAGGGGCAAAGGTTACAAAAACAGCGTTGTTGCTCGCTGTCGAGAAGGTCTGCGCCGTACCCGTCTTGCCTCCCGCACCGATCTCGGAGGGGAAATCACCGAAGGAGCTTCTGAGGTCCGCGGAGGACGAAAGCGCGCCCTGCATTCCCTCGATGATGGAATCGTATGCAGCATCGGCGATCTCAACCTCAGCCATCACTTCGGGCTCGCTGACATAAAGGATCTCACCCGAAAAACTTCTGACTTCTTTCAGCAGATGTACTGCATAGCGCGTTCCTCCGCCCACGATCATCGAGATGTAGTTCGAGATCTGGAGAGGAGTGTGCTCGCTGTATCCAACACCAATAGCGGTTCGCAGAGTGTCACCCGGCATCCACGCACGGTCGGAGATGGGAATATTGAGCGTCTGCTTATAAGCCGCGTTACCGATAACACCAACGTTTTCTGCAAGCTCTATGCCCGTAGGCTGACCCATTCCGAAGATGGTAAAATACTTGTTTATTCTGTCAATGCCCATCAATCTGCCTATCTCATAATAGAAATAGTTGCAGGAAACGCTGATGGCTCTTGACATATTGATCGGACCGTGCGAGGTCTTATAATCTGTGTAAAGCCAGCATTCGGGCTGATAGTCTTCGTAGAAGGTATAAATACCCTTTGTGTCGATTTTCAGTGAGCTGGTAAAGAGCGCTCCGTCAACGTAAAGCGGTTCCGCAAGCGCCGCGACCGAGGTTCCGATCTTGGCGGTCGATCCGGGACGGTACTGACCCATCAGCGCACGGTTGGTATAAACGCTTCTCGGATCGTTGACGAGCTCCGCAAAGTCCCGGTTGAAGGTGGAAATATCGAAGGTGGGATAGGATCCCATCGCAAGTATTGCTCCGCCGTTTACCGACTGAACGACTATCGCGCCCGCGTCGCAATCCTCGCCGTCAAGGTCGCCATCGGTGGCTACGGCTTTATCGACAACGCGCCGGATATTATCGGCAAGAGCCTCCTCCGCCGCAATCTGCAAAAATATATCTATCGTCAGATAAATATCCTTACCCGCGATCGGCTCTTTCGTTACCTCGCGGCTGACGATATTTCCATCGGCATCCTCAACGATCTTCATCTCGCCGTCCATACCGCGAAGATATTCCTCAAACGCAAGCTCGCATCCGCTGATACCTACCTTTGCCGTCATCGGGTATCCGAGCTCGGAATAATATGCGGCATCCTCGGCAAGAATACGGCTGATCCTGCCCAAAATATGCGAAGCATAACCGGGATAGTGATAAACTCGCGAGTAATCGATCTTTACGTCTGCACCGCGCAGAGCAAGCTCGCGCACTGCCGTGATAAGCGCCAGATCAATATTCTCGGCGAAAATATAAGGTTCGACTGCCGAAAAACGGATAGCTTCCATCTCGTAACGCACCCGGATAAGACCCGTCATCTCCTCGGGAGTGTATTCAGGCTCGCCCGAGGAATCGAGCATGGCGTATTTTTTCGCTATGGCGTTTGCTATCTCGGAGGCGGGAGCATCCTCATCGAGAGAATACTCGCCGATTATGCGCGCAAGCCTTGCCTTCACCGTCGAGCTTTTGAGAATATCGACGTCGAAGGTTATATCGGGATAAACACCCTTGAAAGGGCATTGGCTTTCGGTGCGAAAATCGGTATCCTCAAGCAGGGCAAGGATCGTGATGATATCCTCATTCTGCTCGGAATAGGTCTTTGCCATTGCCGAATAGTCATATATAAGCGAATGTGTGTATTCGTTACTTACAAGAATAATGCCGTTGGTGTCGTATATCTCCCCGCGGACAGCCTGAAGCTTAACGTAACGCTCGGTGTAGCCGTCGTCGACGTCCACCTCGCGGCCGCCGTAAAGGCTTTGTATCCTGAAGGCGGAAAAGATATAGACGATGCAGATCAGAGCAAAGGAAACGCCTATAATGAGATATCTGTAAAGATAATCGCTTCGGCCGTATTCCTCGTTCTCGGTCTGCAGATCTTTTTGTTTGTTATCGTTCATCTGTATATTATTCCATTTCGATCTTCTTATGGAAGGGACGTGACGCGGCTCTGACGATAAAATACATCGGAACAGAGCAGATAAGAGTAATAAAATACTCGGGAATTATCACTTCGGTAAGCACCGTATATATGGTTATATCGATTTCGGTAAAAATCGAATGAACCAACCCGAGCGCGGCACGCAGGGCGATTCCGATGAGTATATAAAGGAGCCAGGAAATAAAGTTTCTGTTTAGAAAGATGCGGCTGACTATGCCGAAAATATAGCCGCAAAGCATATAAAATAGAGGAAAAAGCAGAATATGAGCACCGCCGCCGAGCGCCTCAACGAGGATCCCGCCGCCGATTCCCGCAACAGCGCCGCTTCGCTCACCGTCATAAACCGCAAGTCCGATCACAGCCAGCAAAACCAGATCCGGCGATGCGGGAATCATCGTAAGCGCGGGAAAGAAGGAGCTTTGCAGCACTCCCGAAAAAAAGACGAGAAGCGAGAAAAGCAATATTTTTCCGATATTGTAGGAGGAGAAAAAATCGTGCCGTTTTTGTTCCTTGAATTCCATATCATTCTCCCCGTTCGGACGTGATCTCGTATTCGGTAATTATCATAACCTTCGAGATCGAATCAAGGTCTGCGGCGGGTTCGACCGTCGCCACACGGGTTCTTGTGCGATCGTCTTCTTCAACCTTAGTCACCGTGCCGATCAGAAGTCCTCGCGGATAGACCTCACCGATGCCCGAAGAAATGACTTTATCTCCGGGAATGATATCCGCCCCCTCTTCGATATAAACCATTTGGCAAAGTCCCTCGGTGCGGAGCTCATAAGTACCCTCGACCACGCCGAGTACGCCCGAGCGCTCGATATAAGCGCCAATAGCCGCCGAGGATTCGGTCAGCACCTCAGCCTTCGACCAGGTGGAGCCGACTTCCGTGATCCGTCCGATAATTCCCTTTTCGGTTATAACGGGCATATTGACCTCGATACCGTGCAGAGTTCCCTTCGAGAGGGTGAGCACGGCGCGGTAATTCGTGGCCTCGCGGCCGATGACCGTAGCATCTTCAAAGAGGAAATCAACGTGCTCCTCCTTGACCCCGAGATAATCGGAGAGGAATTTGTTTTCTTCCTCGATCAGCTCGGCATCGTAAACCTGATTTTTGATCTCCTCAAGCTCGGCGCGGAGGGCAGCGTTTTCGTCGCGGAGATCGCCAAGAGTTCTGAAATAAAGCGAAAATCCCGAAAGGCCCTCTCCCGCCTTGGTAAACGCCCATCTGAAGGGGCTTGCTACCGTCACGATCGCGGAACGGATATAGGACCCCTGCCCCATCGCGCAGAGTACTCCCGGCACGATCGACAAAAGCAGAGCGACTGCGAGCGATATTACGAAAAATCTGCTCTTAAAAAGCTTCAGAATGAATCCCATATCCCAATTCCTTAAATCAAAAAATTATCTTGCGCGGTATTTTGCAACACCGCTGTAATTACCCTCGATAACGCGTCCGATTCCGAGAGCAACGCTGTCGAGAGGTCTCTTTGCGACCGTGACGCGGACACCCGTGCGCTCGGTGATGAGCGCGGGGAGACCGCCGAGAAGAGCTCCGCCGCCCGCAAGCATGATGCCGAAATCAAAAATATCGGCAGAAAGCTCGGGGGGAGTGTTTTCAAGCGCCAGCTTTATGGTATCGATGATCTGATCGACCGACTCGCGCATAGCCTCTCTGACCTGCGCCGAAGTGATCGTCATAACCGCGGGCAGACCCGTTCTGAGGTTTCTGCCCCTTATCTCGCGCTCACCGCGATCCATCGAGGGATGCACCGAGCCGATATCCTTTTTGAGTGCCTCCGCGGTGCCGTCGCCGATGAGTATCTTGTGCTCGCGCTTCATATACTGCACGATCGACTCGTCAAGCACGTTACCCGCAGTCCTCAGCGAATGCGAAATAACGATTCCGCCAAGGCTTATGACCGCAACCTCGGTCGTTCCGCCGCCGATATCGACTATCATCGAACCGCGTGCGCCCGCGATCTTGAGTCCCGAACCGATCGCGGAAGCGATGGGCTCCTCGATAAGAGCAACGCTCTTCGCGCCCGCTTCAAAGGTCGCGTCCTCAACTGCACGGCGCTCAACCTCGGTGACGCCGTAGGGTATGCAGATCATAACCGTGGGACGCGAGAGAACTCCGCCTGCAGAAACCTTGCCGAAGAAGGAATGAAGCATTCCCGCGGTCTTGTCGAAATCCGCGATAACGCCGTCCTTAAGCGGTCTTTGTGCCACAATATTGCCGGGAGTTTTGCCTATCATGCGCTTTGCCTCGCTGCCCACGGCAACGACCTTTTTGCGCACCTGATCGACCGCCACAACCGACGGCTCACGCAGAACTATTCCCTTTCCCTTCATATATACCAGGGTATTGGCAGTACCCAGGTCGATTCCCAGATGTTTTGACATATAAAAAATCTCCGTTAATCTATTTCAGTGACGCGAATACCGAACTCCTCTTCGAGAAGTTTTTTAACCGCGTGAATGGGCAACCCGACGACCGAATACCAATCGCCCGTGACCCCCGCAATATAGAGCGCCGCGCGCCCCTGGACCGCGTATCCGCCCGCCTTGTCGTAAGGCTCATCGGTCGAAATATAATCCTCGATCTCCTCGGGGCTCATATCGTCGAAGGTTACATACGCCGTTTCGACAGCCGTTGCGAATTTACCCTTATAACCGATACAGATGCCTGTGTGAACGGCACTTCCGCAGCCGCAGAGCATGGTCAGCATTCTGCGCGCGTCCTCTTTATCGGTAGGTTTGCCGAGAATTTCGCCGAAGCACTCAACAAGAGTATCTGCGGCAAGAATGATGCAGTCCGAAAGCTCGGGATGAGCATCGGCAAGTGCCTTTGCCTTGCGGCGGGCAAGCATTGTGACCGCATCCGCGCCCTCAATTCCCTCGGGAAGGCTTTCGTCGGCATCGACGGGCATAATGTCGAAATTCAGACCGACGCTTTCAAGTATCTCTTTTCTTCTCGGCGACTGTGATGCAAGAATGAGCTTCATATCAGTTCACCCCCGTAGAGCCGAATCCGCCCGTGCCGCGCTCGGTCTCGTCAAGCTCGTCCACCTGTAAAAACGCCGCCTGATATACGGGCATAAACATAAGCTGTGCAATTCTGTCGCCGTCCGAGACCTTGAAGGGCTCGTTGCCTTTATTGATAAGCGTCGCACGAAGCTCGCCGCGGTAATCAGAATCAATAACTCCGATTCCGTTGGCGAGAGTGATGCCGTGCTTCGCGCCGAGACCGCTTCTGCCCGCCATTATAGCAACGACGTCGTCGCGTCCCGTCGAGATCGCGATACCTGTGGGGATCATTGCACGCTCGCCCGGTTGAATGATTACCTCACCGCCCTCAAGAGCCGCGCGGATATCAACCGCCGCCGACCCGTCGGTAGCATATTCGGGAGCCTTCGCCCCGCGTGTGAGCTTGATTTTAACGTCTATTTTCATTTGAGTATACCTCTGCATTATATTTAAGGATAGTTATTTATATTATATCATATAATTTAATTGTAATCAAGAGGAATAATATAAAATATACAAAAAATACACAGTGTAAAAGCCGACCTGCAAGCAAGTCGGCTTTGGTATTCAATTAAAACTCTACTGCCCGTCGCCGTCCTGCTTTTTCGCTCTTCTCTTCCTTACCGCATCGATGATCAATTTAATCACAACGACGGCTATGATAATAATGCCGATGGGCACTGCAACGTATTGAAAGGCAAGTGACAACATCAAGATGATAATAAGATCTCCGAGAGCCGAATGATGTTTCGGGTCATCGGATTCCGAAAGGGTGAAAATGATATGATCGGCATTCCGATCGTTCTCCGGAACGTAGCGGTAGCCGCTGTCGGTCGCCTCGCAATCCACATATATCGTATTTGTTGAATAATTTACGATAAGCCAACCGAATTCCTTCATTACGAGGCAATACGGCGTGTTAATCATAACCTCGGTGCCCTGATAATTTTCGGCGGTCCTCAACTCTCCCCGAAGGTATTCGTAAGTATATATTGCGGGCGAAAACCTCGTATTTGCGGTAGGGTAGATCGGCGCGGCGACGGTATTCACCGCGTGCTCACCCGGCGCGAGGGTGATCTCGTAGCGGTACCAAGGGACGAGCTTATAAGACAGATCGAGAACCCTTTCGTAATTATCGATTCTAACTCCGAACAAGTAAGCAAACGCATTGTACCAATCCACGTCCTTTACTCCGCTCTCCTCGCTCCATTTGCTCATAGCAAGGTCGCGGAAGGTGATGACCCTCTTGTCGGTAAGCGTGATCTCGCCCGCGATCTGCTCGGCTTCGTCGATTAGATGATCCGAGTATATTTTCCAATCGGGGAGCTCATCGGATTTGACTCCGATGTCATACACCGTTATCGTCATACCGTTTTCTGCGACAAGTCCCTTGCGGATATATTCGCTTGAAGACCTATCCATACCCAGATCGGGTATGAAGAGCGAGCCGATACCGTCCGCCGGCAGCGGGATATCCAACACCGCAAAAGCATCGGGATAAGTCTCGCCGTTAATTCCGCTGACAGTATAGGTCGAAACCGTCACGGGTGCCTCGGGATAATAAAAATGATAGGACGCAAACTCATCCATAATGGAAGAATACTCCTCGTCGAGCTGTGTCCACGTTCGATACAACTCGTCCATTGAGTGGCGGAGCTCGGGCGTGACAGCCTTGCCGTTCAGCGTGATGCTGTATTTGTGCAGATCGGACACGGCATCCTCACCCTCGATCGCGGCGTAAGCGGGATTGACACCGAGAGGGAACGCGAGCATCACCGTGAGGGCCTCGTCCGTCGGATTGTAAAAATGATATTCCGTCGTCACGCGCCCGGGGTAGGCAAGATACTTTTCAGCAGAATCTCTTCCGAGATAGGGGAATTCGGGGAGGTCAAACGTAATGGTTTCCCGCTCGAGCACCACGGGGCAGTCCTCATCAACAAGCTCAGTGCCTCTGACTTTATCCCCCTCCCATTTCATGCGCTCCACGGTCGAGTCGGTTGAGCAGGAGCAAAACAAGAGCAAAAGACAGACGGTAAGCGCAAAAAATCGTATTTTCTTCATACTTGGCAACCTCTCTTTCCGTTGTTTTTCGGGTATTATCATTATACACAACAAATAAATCCAAATCATTAAATTATGCACATATTTGTGTAATATTCAGATAGATGCACAATGATTTTACTATATTTTTGTTTACTTCGACGAAATTTCAACAGGCACTTGGAAGATTGTTACATATTTTTTGTTTTTCGCCCACGGCAAAAATCTTCCTGACTTCTTCACCTTTCACTATTACCTCTTACCTCAAAAAGCCTCCGGCATTCTTCCGGAGGCTTTTTGTATATCAACCAAGAAGCTTTTCAAGGCTCTCGTTAAGATCTTTTACCTTCCTCTGGGTTATCTTTGCCTTCTGCGAGAAGAGAGAGGATGCATTGGGATAGTGGTTTTTAATAGCATCTCTGAATGTCTTATGAGGAGCTTCGATAGCATTACAGTTAAGAATTCCCGCCTCGATCCATACGTTCTGGGTGATATCGTCAAGCATAGCGACCGACTGGGGGTCGTTGACATATCTGCCCTTGAGGGCCTGCTCGTAGTAAGCGGGAGTGATAGTCTTGAAGCTCTGCGAAGCCATTACCTCAAGAACTGCGCCGAGCATCGCAAGCTCATCGTCGCTGAAGTTGAAATTGGGAAGCGAATATACAGAGAAGGAGTCGTGGATCGCAGAACGGTTGATCTCCTGATTCTGATCGAGCTTGGGAAGCGGAACGATACCGTAGTTGCTCATACCAACCAGGTCGTTTTCACATTCGTAGAGACGAAGAGTTACCATTGCCGCCTCTTCGTTAGCAAAGCTCTGTGCAATGTCATCCTGCTCGGTGTCGCCGGACTTATAATTAACGCGCATAACGCCCCTATTGTTCCAGAAGAAGTCATTGATAACCTCAACAGCCTTTCCGGTGCGCTCAAGATCGAGCGAATACTTGTAGTATCCGTCCTCGTCCTTTGTGAGGATCGGGAGCTCGAAGGATGCCCAATAGCCGTCGACACCTATCATATCGTGGTTGCCCATAAAGCCGAAGAAGTCACCCTCGTCGGTCTCTCCGTTACCGTTGTTATCCTTGTAAAGTTGCTCTGCAAGTGTGAACTGCTTTTCAAGAGTCCATTCGCCCTTTTCAACAGTATCGTAAAGAAGCTCGATACCTGCGTTGTTGAACATATCAACGTTAAAGAAGGTTGCGAAAATGAAGCGGTAGTAGGAAAGAAAGATAGCGCCCGAGCAAAGATACTGCGCGCCGGCGACATCCATTGCCGTGTTAAGACCCTGCGACCAATAAGGCTTTGAAAGGTCAAGGTTTTCGACATCGGTAAGATTGCGGTAAAGTCCCTCTGCTTGAGTGGAAGCAGCAACGTAGGCCGCGTTTGAAACAAGGTCTACATCCTCTGCGCCCGACTCGATAAATTTGCGAAGCGCATCGCGAACCGCATAGTTGTCCGTGCTATTGGTTGCACCGACTCCCTGAAAAGCGATATTAATACCGAGGCGGTCGGTAACGAGCGAATTTCTCTTATAAACAGCATCGTTTACAACGGTGCCGTTTTCATCCGAAACAAGGATCTCGTCGGCGACCCAGTCGCGGTTGCGTCCAAGGATGACGATCTCTTCACCCTTGAAGTCAAGCTCGGGAACGTCGTCGCCGACAACTGTCTCTTCGGGTTCGGTTACCGCATCGGTTGCCGAGGGAGCCTCGGTCGAGGCATTTTCTGTGGTTTCGGTTTCTCCGCCGTTCGTTTCAGCGCAAGCGGCAAACATTGCAAGCATCATAACGATTGCAAGCAGGGCGGAGGTGATTTTCATCATAAGCTTTGAAGTCATATCTGAATTCTCCTTGATATTTATATGGTGTAATTATACCACTATTTAATAAGGTTGTCAAGAGAAAACTGTCTTGACAAGGATATACAGTTGTGATATAATAAACAAAAAAGATTTTCCTTCGGGAGGACATCAAAATGTACGCTACAGATAAAGAAATTGCACACCTGTGCGCGCTTTACGAAGGCAGACGCGCCTTTTACGGCGAGCTTCACGATCACGCCGCAACGGGCGGAACAGCAGACGGCAAGCGCATCCTCGACCATTGGAAGGGCGCAATGGAAGCGTTCGGCATGGATTTTGCCGCTATCCTTGACCACAAGCAGGTTCGCCATATGTATCTTCCCGAGTGGGAGGACGGCACCTTTATCGGCGGAACAGAGCCAGGCACCGCGATCCTCGACATCGAATGCGAACTCAATTCCATGCATTACAATATGATCTTCCCCGGTCCCAAATCGACCGAGGAGCTTCTTCACTCCTTTCCCGAATATCAGTTCGAGGGCGGCGCGGAAGGTCACTTCATATATCCGAAATTCACAAGAGAACGGTTCCTCGAGATCATCGAAAAAGTGCACTCGCTCGGCGGCTTCTTCGTTCACCCGCACCCAAAGCAGAAAATGCTCTCTGATAACCCTCTCGACTACTGGTTCCGCGACTACACGGGCATCGAGGTCACCTACAGATCTCTCGAATCAAAACATACCGAGAATAACTACAAACTCTACTGCGACATTCTCGCGCTCGGCAAGCGCCTTTACTGCTGTGCCGGCGGCGACGGACACGCATGCTGCTCCGACCGCGCGCTGACAACTATCTACTCCGCGGAGCGCAAGAACGTATCCTACATTCAGCATCTGCGCGAGGGCGATTTCGTCTGCGGCCCCGTCGGTATCAAGATGTGCGTCGGAGACACCCGCATGGGCGGTCATCTTTCCTTCGAAGGTCAAAAACTCACCGTCGCGGCTTGCGATTTCCACAAGAGTGTTAAAAATCCCGAACATAATTACCGCCTCGACATCTTAAGCGATTCGGGCATAGTCGAAAGTGTTGAATTCTCCTGTGAAGAGGGCGTAACCGTAGCCATCGACTGCGATCCCACCGCATCCTTCTACCGCGCTGAGGTCTTCGACATCAACAAAAATCTCCGCCTCTCACTCGGAAATCCGATCTGGAACGATAAATAACCATCCCTAACCAAAGTTTTCGTTCACCTTTTTCAAAAGGTGGCGAATTCTTAAGGCAGAGCCTTAAGCCGACCTCCGCAGAGGTCGGAACTTCCCCTGCGCTCCGAGCAGACGGCGCCCCGCCGACTGCTCGGATATAAAAAGCATTGCCGACCGCAAACGGTCGGCAATGCTTTTTATGTTATTCTTTTGTTTCTTCAGTAACTTCAACAGCTTCGGTCTTCTTTTCTTCCTTCTTCGGCTTCTTCTTCCTCTTCGGCAACTTTATCTTAACTCCCGCGCCGATAAGAGCGGCGAGCTCATAAAGTGCGAAGGTGCCGAGTGCGGAAAGTATCAGTCTGATAACGTTCCATACCGAATCACCAAGCTCAAGTGTACCGTTTATGATCGAATAAACGTAATATCCGAATATCGCAACTAAGAGTGAAAGCGACGCATATACCGTAAAAAATATCTTGCTCTTGCGATCGCGGACGCAGACTCTCGCATAGATCGCTATCGCTATCGGACAAATAACGCAGGAAAGTATTGCGATAAGTAAAGATCTTGAAACGAAATACTGCAACCACATATTGACGACCAGAACCGCTACGCCGAGAAACACGGGAACGTACCATACGTCCGCCTTCTTTTCTCCCTTTCCCGCAAGTCCGAGCAGCGCCCACATCTCGCTCCAAACGAGGGCGATCAGGGCATAGATCAACAACACATAGTTTGAATTTATCAAGGAATAAACGGTAAGAGGAAGAACGATCAAAAACGAATTATATACGGTCAAAAGAAATCTTTCTCTGTTCTCGGATATTACCCTTCTCGGGTATATCAGCGATAACACGGGAAGCGTCAAAAAGAACCATATTCCCATACAAAGAAATACGTATCCGACACCCGACCACGCATCGTCCTTAAAGAACAGCAGAAGGATAAGGTAAGGGGCTGCAAAAAATATTGCCGAAATGATCATAAATACCGCCGGCATCCACCACTGCTTGTATTTCATAGTACACCTCTCAGAAGCTTTTTCTTCATTATATCACACGCAATCTAATTTGTCAACAATGTCCGAAGCAAAAAACCTGTAATTAATTTCATTTTTTTATTGTATTTAAGTTAAATCCGTGATATAATTATGCTAACAGTTAATAAGGAGGAAAGCGATATGGCTTTTCTGACCGAAGATTTTCTTCTCACCACGCCGTCGGCGCGTGAACTTTATCATAAATTTGCCGAAGATCAGCCGATAATCGACTATCATTGCCACGTTTCTCCCCGTGAGATATGGGAGGACAAGCGATTCTCGGACATCACCGAGATCTGGCTCGGCGGCGACCATTACAAATGGCGTCTGATGCGCTCGAACGGTGTGGACGAATACTACGTCACGGGTAACGCTCCCGCATACGAAAAATTCCTCAAATTCGCAGAGGCTTTGCCGAAGGCTATCGGAAATCCGATGTACCATTGGTGCCATCTTGAACTCAAGAGATACTTCGGCTACGAGGGCATCCTTAACGCCGAAACAGCACCCGCAGTATGGGAGCTTGCAAAGCAAAAACTCGCCGGACCCGATATGAGCGCGCGCGGTATCATCAAGGCAAGCGGCGTAAAATTCATCGGAACGACCGACGACCCCATCGACAGCCTTGAATACCACAAGCTTCTTGCCGCTGACAAATCATTCGACACCGTCGTTGCCCCCTCCTTCCGCCCCGACAAGGCGCTGAATATCGACAAGGCAGGCTGGCTCGAATATATCGGCAAGCTTTCCGCAGTCTGCGGATACGAAATAAATTCAATGGCTTCGCTCAAAAAGGCACTTTCCGACAGGATCGACTGTTTTGCCGCGTGCGGATGCAAGGCAAGCGACCACGGACTCGATTTTATGGTCTACGCCGAAGCAGACGACTCCGAACTTGAAGCCGTTCTCGCGCGCGGACTTGCGGGAGAAACAGTCCCCTCCGCCGAAGCCGAAGCCTTCAAGACTTCCCTTCTCGTTCACTGTGCGAAGGAATACGTTCGCACGGGCATGGCAATGCAGCTTCACTACAACTGCCTGCGCAACCCCAACTCCGCAATGTTCGGAAAGATCGGTCCCGATACGGGATTTGACTGCATCGGTCCGAACGACGGATGCCGTAAGCTCGCCGCACTCCTTGACAAACTTTACCGCGAGGAAAGCCTGCCCCGCACCGTCATTTACAGCCTTGACGCTTCCGACAACGCCTTTATCGACACGATAATCGGCGCGTTCCAGGGCACCGAAGTTCCCGGCAAACTCCAGCACGGAAGCGCGTGGTGGTTCAACGACAACAAAACGGGCATGAAGGAACAGCTTGTCAGCCTCGCGAATCTCTCCATCCTCGGCAATTTCGTCGGTATGCTGACCGACTCGCGCTCCTTCCTTTCCTACACCCGCCACGAATATTTCCGCCGCATCCTCTGCGCCCTTATCGGCGAATGGGTCGAGAACGGCGAATATCCGAACGATGAAGCGGCTCTCGGCGAGATCATCCGCGGCATCTGCTACGAAAACGCAAAAAGATATTTTGAATTATAATTTGGAGGAATAAGAAATGCCAATGCAAATGACATTCCGCTGGTACGGCGAGGGCAACGATAAGATCAAGCTCTCGGATATCAAGCAGATTCCCGGTGTCACCGGCATCGTCTGGGCGCTGCACCACAAAATGCCCGGCGAGATCTGGGAGATCGAAGAGATCGCAGAAGTAAAGCGTCAGCTCGACGAATACGGCTTCAATATGGACGTCGTTGAATCTGTCAACGTACACGATGACATCAAGATCGGTCTGCCCACCCGTGATCAATACATCGAAAACTATAAGCAGACTATCCGCAACCTCTCTAAATTCGGGGTAAAGGTCATCTGTTACAACTTTATGCCGATCTTCGACTGGACAAGAAGTAATCTCTTCCACCCCGTCGGCGACGGCTCGACCGCTCTTTTCTACGAAAAGAATATGATCCAGGACGATTACAACGCTATGGCGAAGTACATCCTCGATTTCACCGAAAAATACAATATGTCCTTCCCCGGCTGGGAGCCCGAAAGAATGGCGAAGCTCGACGAGCTCTTCAAGGCTTACGCCGACGTCGACCACGAAAAGCTCTGGGCAAACCTCAAATACTTCCTTGAAGCAATTATGCCCACCTGCCGCGAGTGCGACATCAAAATGGCTATCCATATGGACGATCCGCCTTGGGATATCTTCGGTCTTCCCCGCCTTCTCATCAACGAAGAGAACATCGACCGCTTCCTTCGTATGGTCGACGACGAATACAACTGTCTGACCCTCTGCTCGGGAAGCCTTGGCGCAGATCTTAACAACAACGTTGCCGACATCGTCCGCAAGCACTGCGACAGAATCGCGTTTGCTCATATCAGAAACGTCAAGCATTTTCCGAACGGCGATTTCTCCGAGGCAAGCCACCGCGACTGCGACGGCGACACGGGAATTCTCGATATTCTCAAGGCGTACCACGACGGCGGCTTTGAGGGTTATATCCGTCCCGATCACGGACGTCACCTCTGGGGCGAGGGTCCCGGAACCGTCCGTCCCGGCTACGGACTTTACGACAG
>JAZSLM010000071.1:0-4609 GCA_045535375.1 Eubacteriales bacterium | reverse complement strand
CATAAGGCCAGGATGTTGACTTGCTACGCGTGAGCGCTTACTACTCCCTCATTTTGATCAGTATACCACGAATTGCAAATTTTGTCAAGAGAGATCGAAAAAAACATTTCAAAAGGAAAAGGGCAGAGAAATTAAAAATTCCTCTGCCCTTTTCCTGCCCGTCGGTACTCGCCCGTATCGGAAGAAGCACCAAACTCACATTGATTCAAAATGTAATCACAAATTTGTTGGAATATCCCCGCGGGATCTCATACTCCTCTTTCAGTTCAGGACCGCAGGAATACGAACCGATTCCGCGCATCGCAAGGTCAAGACAAACATTTACGAAATCATTGGTCGGAAGCTCAAAATTGTGCTTGGCTTCGACAAGCTGATTTGTGGTGTAGGGATTCACGGAGAAAGAGAAGGGTCTTTCAGCGGTTATGGTAAAGCTATCCTTGATAGAAAGATACTTGGATTCACAATGGCTTCCCGATTCCTGTGGACGAACGTAACCGTAGCAGTAATTGTCATCCGCATTCGACTCATAATAACCGTAGTCACAGCAAGCCTTCTTGTCAACGTAGCTCTCGTAAGGGCCAAAGCCGACGTAAGAAAATTCACGCTTCGTAGCATCCGTACCGAATTCAAGACCAAAACGAGGCAGTTGCTCAATGTGCTCGGGAAGCGTGTATGCAACTGCGATCTCAAGCGCGGAGTCAAGCACGGTATACTTGATATCAAACGTAAGCAACGGCTCGCGCGCGGGAACTGTGAGCACACCGTGGAAGCTGACACTGCCGTCCGACGTTTCGCTCTCGATCACATAAGGTTTCGCGATGTGGAGCTTATGGCTTGCCTTCCAAGGGCCGATCAGGTGACGGTCGTTGTCGATATATCTTAACAAGTTGATCCGCATCGGAGTCTTAAGGATCTCAATGCCGTCTGCCTTCAGAGAGGTGAGCATACCCGTCTCCTCATCAAGTCCGATCTCGATCTTCTTTCCGCTCTTCTTGGGGGTAGGAATCGCGATGTCCGTCACGGGAGAACTTCTCTTACCACCGTAAACCGCCTTCATTTCAAGCGCGTTAGACTTTAACTTTCTGTCGGGTGTGAGAATACCGTCGCAACAGAAGTTGCTGTCGTGCTCGGCCTCTCCGTGGTCACCGCCGTAAAGGAAGCCCTTTTCGGTCTTAATGCCGTGGTCGGCCCATTCCCAAACGAAGGCACCCATGAGCTGATCGCTCGATTCGATGAGATCCCAATACTCTGCAATATCTCCACAGCTGTTGCCCATCGCGTGGGTATACTCACAAAGCACGAAGGGACGCGTTTCCAGAGGATTGTCAAGAACCTTCTTCCGAATGGTCTCGAGGCTGGGATACATCATACTGGCCATATCTACCAAATCGGTATAATAATACTTCTCGCTGTACTGAAGTCCCTCATAGTGAACAGGACGGGAGGGGTCTCTGCGACGGATATATTTTGTACCCTTAATAAACGCATCCCCAAAACCGCTTTCGTTACCGAGCGACCAGATGATCACCGAAGAACGGTTCTTGTCTCTCTCGACAAGAGCAATCTCTCGGTCGGTGATACCGGGCTCGAAGACCATCTTGTCGCCATAAACGAACCACAGATAGTCCCTGCCGATCTCTGCCAAGGAGTAGCGCGCGCCGTGCATCTCAAGGTCAGCCTCGTCCATCACGTAGAAGCCGAACGCGTCACAAAGCTGATAGAACTCGGGCATGTTGGGATAGTGAGAGGTACGGATCGCATTGACGTTGAGCTCTTTCATAAGATTCAGATCCTCAACCGCATCCTCGAGGGTAACGGTAGCACCGGTCTCGCAATGGAACTCGTGGCGGTTGACACCCTTGAGCTTGATATGCTCCCCGTTGATCTTAAATACCTTGCCCTCCACCGAAACACGACGGAAGCCGACCTTCTCATAGATCACCTCGCCGTTTGCATAAAGGGTAAGAGGATAGAGGTTCGGGGTCTCGGCCGTCCAGATCCTGACGTCGGGAACGCGAAGCTCAAGTGTCTTCCCTGCCCTAACGACAGACCTTGCATTCTCAAAAGAAAGCTCAATGTCAACTTCACTCTCGTTGGTAAAGGTCAGCACACCGTCCTTACCGTCAAGAGAGGGGACAAAGTAAAAGTCTTTGATGTGGTTCTCAGGACGGGCAAGGATGTAAACGCTTCGGAAAATACCCGAAAAGCGGAACTTATCCTGACACTCAAGATACGTCGAAGCGCACCATTTCAGCACGACAACGTCAAGGGTGTTCTTCCCACCCCGAACCATCTCCGTAATATCAAATTCACTCGTGGAGTGAGAGATCTGCGAATACCCCTTAAACGCTCCGTTCACGTAAAGATAAAATGCGCTGTCAACGCCCTCGAAATTGAGGTAATATCTCTCGCCGTCCTTCTTGTTAAGTTCAAACTCACGGCGGTAATGCCAAGTGGGATTCTCATAGGGGACATGAGGGGGATTGCACGGAATAGGGAATCGGCTGTTGCGGTACTGGATCTGATCGTATCCGTGAAGCTGTACGCACGAGGGAACGGGGATGGTAGCCGTAAGTTCCTCAGAAAGATTGGCAAGAGCCGTTTCGGGATCTCTGTGCTGCTGAATCAGCCATGTCCCATCAAGCGGGAAGAAACGGGAGCTTGATCTTCTGTCAACGATGCCAAAGACTGTCTTTGCGTCGTCCTCGGGCGCAAAAGGAATATAATAGCTTCTGTGAGGGAGCGTACCGATTCTTTGATAGTGCTTGTACTCTTTCATGCTCCATTCTCCTAGAGATAAGGATTTTCGTTTTTTGATCTGTCTTAAGGTTTTTGTTTCCATGCGGCCATTATACTCGATTTTATCGGGTATGTCAAGTAATTTAAAGCCCGATTGCAATATTTTATCAATATAGGAGAAATAACTCCACCGGAAGTTGTCAATTTCCAGGAAGAGATTTCACAATTGTGAAGATATTTGTATAAATTTTATCATTTTGCTCTTGAAAGCCACATCAATTGTGTTGATTTCATTAATAATAATGTATTTCAAATTAAGCCCTTGACAAAAACGCAAAAATGTGAAATAATATATGGTGTGTTAAAGGTTTATCTATCTTTGTTTTCACAATTCTGATAAGGGGGTCTATTATGAAAATATTACTCGGCGGTCTTCATCAGGAAATAAACTCTTTTTCCCCCGGGAAAACAGGTGTTGAAGAATACAAGAGAAAGCAATTCTGTCTCGGTCAGGACTTGATCGATTTTTGCGAGTCTTACGTTCGCTGTAACGAGGGCGCTGACGAGATGGGGGCTGCATACAAAACCCTTGTTAAGGCAGGCGCAACCATTGTTTCAGGCGGCTTTTTGAGCGCTCAGCCCGGTTCTATCATTGAGCAGGGCGTGGTTGACGACTATATCGAGCATATTAAAAAAGCAACCCGCGATAACCTTCCTCTTGATGCCGTAGTCCTCCTGATGCACGGCGCGGCGCAAAGCGAAGAGAGTGACGATCCCGAGGGCGATATCATCGTTGCCGTTCGCGAGATCGTTGGCCCTGACATTCCGATCTGTGTGGGCCTTGACCTTCATGCAAACGTAACCGAGCGCATGATCAAAAATGCCAATACCGTTTCACTCTATCAGAAATACCCGCACTTTGACATCTGGGAAACGGGCGAGCGCACCGCCCGCCTCTGCCTCGATATCCTCGCAGGTAAGATAACTCCCAAGATGGCTTACGTCCAGATACCGATGATCATTCCGGCAAGTTCTTATACAACGAGCACAGAGCCGTTTGCAAGTCTTATGGAAAAGGGACATGAATATGTAAAATCGGGCAAACTGCTTGATTTCTCGGTTTCCCAGATGCAGCCTTGGCTTGACGTTCGGGACGGATACAGCTCTGTGGTAGCGATCTCCGAAAACGAGAACGACGCCGCCGAGATCGCAAAAGAACTGGCAGAAGGGCTCTGGAATATCCGCCACGGCTTTGAAACGAACCTCTCAAGCGTTGATGACATTATAAGGATCGCCGAAAAGAACCATAGCGGAAAGCCTGTAATCCTCAACGACTTTGCAGACTCCTCCAACGCCGGCTCTGCGGGAGATAGCGCAGAGGTTATCGAGCGTGTTCTGGCCCTTGAATCTGATGTTCTTGGACTTATGTATATGAACGATGCTCCCTTCGTCGAAGCTTGTAAAAAAGCAGGTGTCGGAAGCACAGTATCGGCAAAGCTTGGTGCAACAATCAGCAAAAAGCTTTTCACGCCCGTTTCGGTTCAAGCAGAGGTCAAGGCAATCTTTGACGGTGTCGTTCCCTTCCACGGCATGTTCGTTGATTTTGGCCCTTCGGCAGTCGTTAAGATCAGAAATACGTATGTGCTGGTTACAACTCAGCACCGCTATAACGGAGATCCCGCATTGTACCGCGCCTTCGGCTATGATCCTGCCAACTTCCAGATGGTCGTTGTTAAGGCTTGTACGTCGTTCAGAGCGTTCTATGCTCCGATCACCGACCTGATCTATCCCGCGTCAACAAAGGGTGCTGCAACCGCAGACCTTTTGTCACAAGTCGGATCGTAGCCATGTCGTTCTGTGAGCCAAGGAG
>JAZSLM010000128.1:0-2395 GCA_045535375.1 Eubacteriales bacterium | reverse complement strand
GACGTTTCGCGTCTTGGTGCTCAGGTCATCAACGGCATCGGCTTCCTCGGTGCGGGAACCATCATCGTCACCCGCCGACAAGAGGTCAAGGGACTCACAACTGCCGCAGGCCTCTGGGCTTGCGCCTGCATGGGGCTTGCCATCGGTGCGGGATTTTTCGAGTGCGCGCTGATTGCCTTTGCCGCGATCATTATGTCGACGACATTGCTTGATAAGGTAGAAAAACTCATCACCTCGCGCTCGCTCAACATGAATATTAACGTTATCGTTATGGAAACTGCTGTGATCCACGCGGTTCACGAGGTCCTTCGCAGTATGAACGTCAGAATATTCGACTCCGAGATAACCAACGTGCGGGAGCTCGCGAACGAATCGCCCAACGTAGTTATCGAAACCAAGCTCAGCCGCCGCCGTCCGCACGTTGAGATAATCGCCGCGCTTGCGGCGATAGACGGAGTAATATCCGTTGAAGAACTGTAAACAGACAATTGTAAAACTGCGTTTTACAATTGAATTTTCGCGCATTATCGCCGCTTGCAAAAATCAAAGATCTTTGCAGCTCCCCTCGGCGCGCGGACTCGCCCCGGCTCGTCTGAAAGGTGTTTTTTCGGCGGCAAAGCCACCGAAAAAACGGATTTTATTGTAAATCTTTCTATTTTTCGATCAGTTAATAACTGTAAGGAGTGAAAAAATGGATTTTTATGAAATAGTCGAAATGCTTCGCGGTGTAAACGCCCTCGGTGTGGCAGTAAGATTCGCTCTGGCACTCCTTTGCGGAGGGATCATCGGTCTTGAGCGCGAAAGCAAGCGCAGAAGCGCGGGATTCCGCACGCATACTCTGGTTTGCATCGGCGCGACTTTGACCACACTTGTCGGTCTTTATCTTTACAAATCGGGACTTTCGACCGACCCGACCCGTCTGGGCGCACAGGTCATCTCCGGAATGGGCTTCCTCGGCGCGGGCACCATCATCGTCACGGCACGCCGTCAGGTCAAAGGACTCACGACCGCCGCGGGACTCTGGACCTCGGCTATCATCGGTCTTGCCATCGGCTCGGGTTATTATGAGGCGGCGCTCATCGGCGTTGCGATCGTTCTTCTCGCGGCACTTGTTCTGTCGAAGATCGAATTCCTTGTTATTGCAAGCGCGAAGAGAATGAATATCTACGTTGAATTTGATACGCCCGATATGCTCGACAGACTTGTTGACAGCCTTGAGCACAGGGATATCCGCGTCACCGATATCGAATTCACCAAACAGCGCACCGCTTCGGGCGTCCGATTCAGCGCGGTGCTTACTCTTAAATTCCGTAAAAGACAGAAGCACGATAATATTCTGAGCGAACTTTCGCAGTTTGACGGTGTTTACAGCGTCGAAGAATTGTAAAATCGGCTTGTTTATAAAAAATTTACAAAATAATTCCCTATATTATTATAGATATTACTGGGAAAATGTGTTATAATATAGTGTCTTTGCGGGTTTGCCGCAGGTCTTAAATTGATAAAAAATTATTTTCCATATAGGAGGAATTACAATGGCAAAGAAGTATTGCTATCTCTTCTCCGAGGGTAACGCAAATATGCGTGAGATCCTTGGCGGTAAGGGCGCTAACCTCGCGGAAATGACCAACATCGGTCTTCCCGTTCCCCAGGGCTTCACTATTTCGACTGAAGCTTGCACACAGTATTATGAAGACGGCCGTCAGATCAATGACGAGATCATGGCAGAGATCATGGTTTACATTGAGAAGATGGAAGGCATCACCGGCAAGAAGTTCGGCGATCTTGAGAATCCCCTTCTCGTATCCGTTCGTTCCGGCGCACGCGCATCCATGCCCGGTATGATGGACACCATCCTCAACCTCGGTCTTAACGAGGAAGTTGTAGAAGTTATGGCTAAGAAGTCGGGCAACGCTCGCTGGGCTTATGACTGCTACAGAAGATTTATCCAGATGTACTCCGACGTCGTTATGGAAGTGGGTAAGAAGTATTTGGAAGAGCTCATCGACAAGATGAAGGAAGAAAAGGGCGTAAAGCAGGACGTTGAGCTTACCGCTGACGACCTCAAGGAGCTCGCAGAGCAGTTTAAGGCTGAGTACAAGGCTAAGATCGGCACCGACTTCCCCTCCGATCCTAAGGAGCAGCTCATCGGCGCAGTTAAGGCAGTATTCCGTTCTTGGGACAACCCCAGAGCTAACGTATACCGCCGTGACAACGATATCCCCTACAGCTGGGGTACCGCTGTAAATGTACAGGCAATGGCATTCGGTAACATGGGCGACAACTGTGGTACCGGCGTTGCATTCACCCGTGACCCCGCTACCGGCGAGAAGAAGATGATGGGTGAGTTCCTTACCAACGCACAGGGTGAGGACGTTGTTGCAGGTGTTCGTAC
>JAZSLM010000009.1:0-12314 GCA_045535375.1 Eubacteriales bacterium | reverse complement strand
AGGAAGGCGGGGGTGTCCAGCCGCCGAGGCAGACCCGACTGTTGAGCCTTGCTCAACTATGTCATCCTGAGGCGGCGTCCGCAGACATCCTGCAGCCGAAGGATCTCGTGACGCGCAAATTGTTCTTTGCGCGTCGCGGTGCTGGCGAAGTGGTCTGCACTGCATCAAAAAACTAAATGTATATGAAAATGGCAAATCACTGTGTAGTATCAAAATTACACAGTGATTAAATTTATGTTGACTTTAGCATGTACTAACAAAGCATTTTGACTTTAGTTTTACGGTTATTTACATCAAATTCCACCGTACAGGCACCGCGACGACCGAGGAACAACTCGGTCGTCACGAGATCCTTCGGGCGTATATGCCTGCTGGCACGCCCTCAGGATGACATCGTAAGCGGGGAAGGGGGCTGCCGCCCCCTTCCCCCCTGCTTCGCGAGTGCTAACATAGCGCGTAGCCTCACGAGTTAAGAATCAATATTTGTAGGCATAAAATTCCCAAACACAGTTGCTGACTTCCTTTGCGGCAAATATGTAGTTAACGTCGTTGACAACAACTTTATAAATACAAATCTCCTCGCCGTCAATAAAGGCTTTCTCTTTGGTATCGTGCCAATCGTAGCCAAAAATATTGATTCCGAACAATTCGGTATTGCCATCCGTGCCGATAATTTCACGTTGCCAGCACTTGTTTTTCAACATTTTCATAGCAATTCTTAATTGAATTTCTTGAAATTTTCTTCCCTTATCTTATCAAAATGCCTTGATCTTACTCGGTCAAATGCCTCGCAGGTAGCCGCCCAGGCGCGCTCGCAGCATTCGCTCTTGTAGGTGTTCGACTCGCCGCCGCGGAATGACCAAGAGATCAGTGTGCGCGCACCCGCGTCGTATGCGGCGTCGGTGGCAACGATGATCTCGTCCTCGTGTCCGCGCGGGATGTCGTAACTCTGGATCCAGATGTGATTCTGCTTGCCGACTGCCTCGGTTTCCGCGATGATCTGCTTGGAGGACTTATAAACGTATTCGTAAGGATCGCGCTTGCCGCTTCTCGGATGCCAGTAGGGGTCGATCCCGAAGTCGTTAAGCGTCCGGATGGTCATGATTTTCTTTGCGTAATCAAGAGTGTGAAGCATCACGCAAACGCTGTTCTCGATGCCCATAGATGCGGCGTAGGAACAGACGGTGTCAAAATAATTGAGCAGAGAAGACACTCTGAATTCGCGCATTTCGTCGGTCATTTCGCTGGGCATTGGATGACCGTATTTTTCCTCGAAGAGTTTCTGACAGGTCGGGCAGCAACAGGAGAAAAGCTCGCCCTTCTGCTTGAAGTGGGGCTCGTCCCAGAATATCTTTTTGCCGCCGAAGGAGGCAACGGCTTCGATCCAGTTCTTTGTGAAATTGATGAAAGCGGGCGCGTTGTAGCAGGCGGAAACGGGATCGATCGAGCCGTCCGAATATACTTGATGCGCCTCGGGATGGTATTGCAGGAAGTGCGATTTGTCGCCGGGAGGGCCTCCGATGCCCCAGTTGTCGATCCAGACCTCTAGGCCGTTGTACTCCGAGATCTTGCAGATCTCACTCATTACGCCGAGGTGGCGGTCCCAGTCGTTGTGCGAGAACATATGAACGACAACGTCCATATTTCTGCGCGCCATTTCAGCCATATCGTCTGCGACGTGGCGAAGGATTCGGTTGCCGTGGTATGCGGCGCCTGTTCTGATTCTTTCCATAGCGATCTCCTTTATTCGTCGGTTTCTTCGTATAATTTCATTCCCTGCATCTTCGAGATCGGTTTGAATCCGTCGATCTCGCCGCGCTGGATCGCACCGAATATGCGGTAGCGCAAGCCCTTGTTCTGACGTTCGATCGATGCGAGAAGTTGCTTCATATTCTCGCGTTCCGTGTTGCCGTCGGCGGGGCAGGTCGATGTCACAACGGGAAGCTCGGTCTTTGATGCAAAATAACGGACGTCCTTCTCGGGCATATAGATGAGAGGACGGATGACGGTTATATCCATTCTCGAAAGGTACGTCACGGGCGAGAAAGTTCCGATCCTACCCTCGAAAAAGAGGTTGAGCATAAAGGTTTCGACAACGTCGTCAAAATGGTGTCCGAGTGCCACTTTGTTGCACCCTTCCTCCACTGCCGCCAGATTCAGCGCCCCGCGGCGCATTTTTGCACACAGCGAACAGGGATTCGGCTCCTTTCGGACATTGAAGATGATATTTGATATCTCGGTTTTAACGATCTTGTATTCGACCCCGAGCTCCTCGCAGTATTTGGCGACTCCGGAAAAATCCATTCCCTCAAGTCCCATATCAATGCTGATGCCGATGACCTCGAATTTTTTGGGATAGAATCTGCGGAGCCCCGCAAGCGCGGTAAGCAGTGCGAGCGAATCCTTTCCGCCCGAGATACCAACGGCGATTCGGTCGCCGTCATCGATCATATTGTAATCGTCAACCGCGCGGCGCGCGTGGCTGAGAAGTCTTTTGGTGTCACTCATTTGAAGAGATACCTTTCAAGTGACGCCGTGTCGTAAAAAACGAAATCGGCGTTATTTTTCATAAACTCGCGGCAAAGCTTGCTTGGCTGTGCCCAGAGCGCGGCGGCAAATTTCACTCCTGCGTTCTTTGCCATATCGAATCCGTGTTTCAGATCGTCGATGACGAGAATGTCGTAAAGCTCAAGCGAGTATTTTTTCGCAATGTCCAAAACAGGGAAGGGGTCGGGTTTGCGTTTGCCCTCTCCCGCATCCCAGCCGTAAACCGCGTCGGGAGCGGAATTGAAATTTTCTTTCCAATCGCGCAGAATGTTTTCGGTCTCGGAATGCGAAACGGTGCAAACGATGCCGCCCGCCGCGCGGTGGCGTTCGATTATTCTTCCCATATCCTCGCAGGCATTCGGAATAATGTTTGCCACGAACCGCTTCCAGTTGTTATATTCATATCTCATCTCATCGGGATCGAGAGCGAGAATTCCTGTGCAGTATTCAAAGAATCCCGGCTCGAAGCAATAGTCCATAAATTCCTCGTAATCGGGACGGACTCCGGGACGCAGATGTGAGAGCGTGTCGAGAAGCGCGGGGTAGTTGACCTCTGCTGTTGAGTTTACTGTGGTGTCGTCATGGTCAAGTATCAGACACTTGTATCTTGTTTTTTGGGACATAAATTACCTTTATACATCAAAAGACGTTTTTTCATAAATTTTTTCGATCCGCTCGGTGCGGATGCGGGGATTGGTGATCTCGTCGGTGTAAAGAAAGAGGGGCGGTTCAAATTCGAGGAGCGGAGCGCCTCCGAATTTCGCCTCTACGAGCACGAAAGCGGGCTTGGACTTGGTATCCGCGTATACGGTGCACATCTTCTTGGGCTCAAGCCTTGCCTCTCTCATGGCGCAAAAAAGGTCGACGAGTCTGTCGGGTCGGTAAACACAGACAAAAGTGCCGCCGTAGCGGAGAAGTCTTGCCGCCGCGGCGCAGAAATCTCCGATCCCGCCGTGGATCTCGTGGCGTGCCGACTGTCGGATACTGTCGGGACTTTCGGGACCGGGATGCGCAAAATATGGCGGATTCGAGAAAACGCAGTCGAATTCACCGCCGAGCGCATCGGCGCGTGCTTCGCGGATGTCGATATTGTGAACCGTCATTCGCTCGCCGAGGTTATTGAGTTCAACGTTCCGTGCGGCGAGGTCGGCACTTTCTTTTTCGATCTCAAGCGCACAAACGTGATCGAATTTTTCAAAAGCAGCCGCAAGAAGGCTGACAACACCCGTGCCGCAACCGAGCTCGCAGGCGCGCTTGCCGCGGCGCAGACGCGCGGCGAGAAGATAGGAATCCGAGCCCCACGCAAGCCCCTTGCCGTTCGATATCATTTTCACGCGATCGCCGACGGCGATTATGTTTTCATTGTTATTAAGCATAATACTATTATCCATTATTTTCGATTACTTTCACATCAGTAATGTTTAGTCCCAAATGCTTCAGTATGTCGTTGCATACAGCATTGAAATTCTGATTTATCGCAATGTTGCTATATCTTAAAACGGTGATTCCCAATGCTCTTAATTCGGCATCACGTATTTGATCTGCGTGTTTGGTTTTTGTTTTATGCTGAATTCCATCTACTTCGATAACAATCTTGTAGCTGTGAATATAAAAATCGACAATATAATTTCCGATTGTTTTTTGTCTGTTGACATTAACGGGGAGCTTCTTCAAAAAGTCATACCACAGGTGTCTTTCCTCGGAAGTCATATTTTTTCTCATATACGAAGCATTGCCGAGAGGTTTTTTATTATATTTATATTCCATATTTGTTAGGTGCGAACATAGACGCACTCGGTGTCCCCTCATCACCCGCTGCGGCGGGAGCTTCTCCCAGGAGAAGCCTGAGTTTGTGTGCGATAATCCTATTTGTGCCTCTGATTATGTTTTATATTTGAATTTTACTTAGCGAACAGAAATCTTCTACAAAAATAGTTAGCCGAAAAATACGACTGCACGTTATATAAAGATCTTATTTCGAGTAGGATGAAACAATGTTTAGAAAATTTTTAGCGGAGTTGACAGTAATTTGGAGCTTCTCCTGGGAGAAGCTCCCGCCGCAGCGTGTGATGAGGGGACACCGCGAGAGATAGTGTAAACTATTTTATAGAACGGGAAATTGGTCAAGGGTCAAAAAAAGCGGAGCGTGTACTCCGCTTTTTATGTGTGGACTGAATTACTCAGCCTTGGGAGCCTCAACAGGGCAAGTATCTGCGCAAGAACCGCAGTCAATGCACTTGTCGGGATCAATTACGTACTTGCCGTCCTGCTCGCTGATAGCCTCAACGGGGCATTCCTCAGCGCAAGCGCCGCAAGCGATGCAATCATCAGTGATCTTGTATGCCATTGTGACACCTCCGTATGTTGTGGTGGCTATATTGTATCACAAATCTTCTAAAAAGGGAATAGGTTTTTCAAAAAAAGTTTGAAAAATCACAAAAAATTTTTGGAAAGAGCTTATTCGCCGTCCTCTGAGTCGTTCGGTTTCTTTCTTTCTGCCTTTGTAATTACGCGGATATCACTCATATGGTAGTTTTTGGGAACGATATCTTGTTTATCGTTGAGCTTGACCTTGACGTTGCCCGAAATGGGGAAGATATCGAGAACGACACCCTTGCCGTCGGGAGTGTCAACGATAGAATCAACGGGCGGCATCAGCGCGATCTCACGCTCGTATGCTTCCTGCTCGTAGCGCAGACAGCACATAAGTCTGCCGCAGGTGCCGGAGATCTTTGCCGCGTTGATCGAAAGTCCCTGTTCCTTTGCCATCTTGATCGAGACCTGAACGAAGTTCGGGAGGAATCCCGCGCAGCAGAGCTTACGGCCGCAAACTCCAAAGCCGCCGATCATTCTCGCCTCGTCGCGTATACCGATCTGGCGAAGCTCGATACGGGTGCGGAAGACGGATGCAAGATCCTTTACAAGCGCGCGGAAGTCGACTCGCCCCGCAGAGGTGAAGAAGAATATGAGCTTAGTGTTGTCAAAAGTATACTGCGAGTCAACGAGTTTCATATCAAGCCCGTGGTCGGCGATTTTGGTAAGGCAGATCTTGAAAGCCTCGTGCTGACGGCGGCGGTTGTCCTCGTGGTGAGCCTTGTCCTCCTTGGTTGCCTCGCGGATAACGGGGCGGAGGGGCGCGACGACCTGATCCTCGGAAACCTTACGGTTCGAGATGACTACCTCGCCGAATTCAAGTCCCTGCGCGGTCTCAACGATAGCGTGCGTGCCGACGCGGTAGTGATTCTCTCCGGGGTCGAAGTAGTAGACCTTGCTTCCGTGCTCAAAGCGGATTCCGACGATCACGGGACCCTCGATCTCGCGTGGTTCCTCGGGGGGGATGTCAGCAAAGACGGCATCAAGCGTGGGGTCGGGGGGCATCCGGTCGAGATATGCATCGTCGGTCTTGCCGAGAGAAAGAAAATCCGATTCGGATTTTGAATGCGAGGGGAGAAAATCGAGATCGTTTTCGGGCAGAGAGGTGAGAAGGGGCGCGTTATCGTTTCTCTTAGGCTTGTTTCTGTTTCGATTCTTGTTTTTCTCGTTTTGCTCGGCGGGAGCGGGTGCTGTTTCCTTTGCCTCGGGAGCGGCAGGTCTTGCCTCCGATTCGGGACGAGTCTTACCCTGGTGATGGTTCTTTTTATTCTTGTTGTTTCTGTTTTGCTGATTGTTTCTGTGCTGTTGGCTGTTCTGTGCCTCGGTTTTTGGGGCGGGTTCCGCTGCGTGAGTTTCAGCTGTGTTCTTTACCTCGGCTGCCGTTTCGGCACTCTTCGGCTTATGGTGTCTGTTTCTGTTGTGATGATGCTTTTTATGGTTCGGCTTCTTCGCACCGTCGTTTGCGGTGGAAGGCTTTTTGTTTTCGTTATTTTCCAAAATATATCTCCTTTAGAATTTCGATAGCATCGAAATCAGTGTAAGTCTTGTGTTTGAATTGCGCTCGAGCGCGGATATTGCTTCAAGGAGCGCATCGGATATCAAAAGCAGTTTTCGGATCGAAAAGCTGTCCGAAAGCGCGGTCGCGCGGTCGCGGTCAGAGAAGAATCGGAGCGACGCGTCGCCGTCGCGCTTGAGAAGTGCGAGATCGCGGACTGCAAGCGAGAAGGACTCAAGCTGATCTTTTGCCGTTTCGCGGGTTGACGTGCAGACCTCGGTGACGTGGATGAGCAATTCGGCTTTTTTTGCCGCGTTTGCGGCGAGGAGGCAGAATTTTTCGGAGGCGCGGCGTGCCTCGGCGATCTTTGACGATTCCTTGCCCGAGAGAAGATCGATGGCAAGTCCCGCTGAACCGTCTGCGCTCATGATCACGTCTTCGAAAAGCGTTGGATCTGTGCGCTTTTTCGTTTCGAGCGAGGGCTCGGCGAGGAGCATCGCGCGCTCGGTATCCTCGGGCGAGAGAGGCTTCATTCGGATGATCGGCGCGCGGCTTTTTATCGTTTCAAGCATCAGCGCCGAATTTTCGCAGAGAAGCATAATGAATGCGTACGCGGGCGGTTCCTCGAGCGTCAGCAGAAGCGCGTTTTGAGCTTGCACGGTCATGGTGTGCGCGTCGTTTATGATGTAGATCTTGCGTGCAAGATCGTTCGGATAGATGTGAACGTCGCGGCGAAGATCGCGGATCGCATCAACTCCGACCGATGCCTTGCCGTCGGTGCCGATCTCGATGACGTCGGGACAGGCTCCGCGCGAGATGTTACGGCAGTTGCGGCACTCTCCGCAGGGAAGGGCGGGAGCATTGGGATCCGTGCGGTTTTCGCAGACGAGCGCCTTTGCGAGCTCTGTCGCAAGCGTGTGCTTGCCCGTGCCGTATGCACCCTCGATGATGTAGGCGTGCGGCAGATCGGGATTTTCGGAAAGCAGCGACCGCGCCAAGCGCGAGCAAAGCTCTTCGTTTCCTATGATCTTCGGAAAAATCTCCTTCAAAGCCTCACATCCTTTCTCCGCAAAGTTATACATAGTATATTATATCATTAAAATGTGGGTTTGTCAAGGATAAGTTGAAAAAGGACACGGCGTTAGCCGTGTCCTTTTAATAATTAAAATGCTATCCGATAAACCAGATATATCACCGCCATGTGGACGGGATAGAACCAATAGAAAGCATGCTTGAGCAGCTTGCTGTCGGCACCCTTTTTGCCGTTATATAGGCAGATGGGGATCATTGCGAGCACGCCGAAGCCCTGGAACGGGAAGAAATACTCGCGCCCGAAGGGGTAGAGAATAATAGAATCTCCTTTGAAAAAGACGATAAAGAGCAGAACGAGCGAAACAAGCTGAAAGAAACGCCCGAATTTGACGTCACGGAAAACGTAGAACGCGATTATAACGAGTATTCCCATCGCGCCGTAGTCAACGAAGCCAACGGTTCCGATAAGAAGAAACAGCGCGACTTTCAGTATGCAGAATATGCCTGTCTTGACTCTGAAATCCTTTTTGAATTTGTCGATCTCACGGATCGAAAGCAATCCGAGAAGCAGAGTGAACATGACGTTCTGGTGGAAAGGAAAGATGAAGGAGCTTGTCGACATCAGGTTGAAGGGAATTTCGGAGATCAAGCCGAAAATGAAGAGCCTTTTTGCGTATTTTTTGAAATCCGACGTGAGAACGTAACCCTCGGATATCATAAATGCAAAGATCGGAAAGGCGATCCTGCCCACCCAGGTCATCCATTGATTGCCCGGAATTATTGTTGCCCAAAGATGGTCAAGCAACATAAAGAGCATAGCAAGAATTTTGAGCGTGTTTGAGTTGATAAATTTGAGTTTTTTCATAGTTTGAATTTTTCTTGTTTTTTGTATATTGAAATCGGACGCTTGTTATTTAGAAATGACGAAAATTGCATCAAAAGAATTGCAATTATGAATTTCTTGGTCTTCGATTTCCACGAGGACCAACCAACCTGCCATATCATCGGTAACAACTTCTGGTTCATTCGTTTGCTCAACGTAAACGCAGACCCGACTGTCGGTTACCTCAATATGGTGTACTCCGAATCTGAGCGATCCGCTGTTTGCGGGAACGTAAACCACCAATAGAGAATGTTCTTTGAAAAAAACTTCTCTGTCCCATTGCGCTTGGGCTAATGCCTCGTTAAAGGACAAAGCCTCGTTGTAGCTACCGTCCATAGACAAAACGGTTCCGTACTTGGTTCTGAATTCTTCAAGGTCATCCAAAGTATCCATTTTGAAAATGGGCAGGTGCATACCGCTTTTGCTTTGCAACAGATCTTTGTTCAGTGCGCCTTCGGTAATCGACGGATCGTCCGACCAACCGGCGTACGATACTGTGTTTCCGTAACCCGGATCGACGGGGAAGCACGATACCAAAGTGATAAGGCATAACGATGCCAAAATTATTGCTATCAATTTTTTCATGTTAAAGTCTCCGTTAAAAATTATTAATGCGTTTAATACCCCTGATCAACGATCTCCCACTCACCGCCATCCGAGCGGACGAGGATGTAGTTCCATTTTTCGTATTTATGTCCAGTGTTCATTACGGGATTATCCGAAAAGAAGCTGATGTAATAATCCGCTAGAATGACAATAACTTCATCGGCTTTGTTCCTGTCAGCCCAATCTCGGTAATCGTCAAGCCATTCGTCACCGATATAGGAAAGCCTTAGGAGTATCGTATCAGTTCTGCCGTAAAATTGTTCAAGAACTAATTCCATCGCGCTTGTGATGTCATTTGCGGTGTAGATCTCGGAGCTGAATTCTTCGATATCAACAAAGTTCAGCGTTCCGCAAGAGGTGAGGGATAGAAGCAGGGCGGATATGAGAAACAGAGAAAGTATTCTTTTCATTCTTCGCTTACCAGCTTTCCAATAAAGATCACACCGGCTCTCCAATCTAATTGACCGTTAATACGGTGATCATCGAAAAATGCTATTCTTTCATCGTTCAATTCAAAAATCAGATACTCGGAATTTTCCCAAGGCGCAATCTTCCAACGGTAGACGTTCCAGATGCCGTATCTTTCCTCGACCTCGAGCTTTTCTCCCTTGATAAAGGGAATGATGAAGGAATCGCGGGAGAGCGTTTCGGTTTTTGTGTATTCGACTTCCTTACCGTCAATTGTCAGATAAAAGGGAATTTCCACGTCAAATTCATGAGTGAACGTGCTGTGGTAAAGTGGATAGAGCATAAGTGCCAAGACCGAAAGAATCGCGAAGATCAGAACGACCGCAAGCGCGACAAGGTATTTGTTTGTTTTTGTCATATTACCACCCCAAAAGCCCCATTGCGAAGCAGACGAAGCAGGCGGCGATGACGACGATATCTAAGATCTTGAGCTTGACGCTGCGGCGGTAGATGATGTATCCGACCGTCGAGAAGATCAATGCCAAGATGGAGATAAAAGGCGCGTCGGCTTCAAAGGTCCAATAGATCAGCAGAGCCGAGCCGACGGGCAGGAGCGTGACGTAGGAGAAGGGCGTGCTTGATATCTCCCCCGCACTTTCGGCGCGCTTTTTGTTGAAGAAATAAAGTATCCCCGCGATAAAGAGCAGGGTCAGCAACGGGATGACGATAAGATAGATCGCCATCGCGTGCGGATTGTCGGTGCCAAGGTCGGGTATGGCTATTCTGCGTCCCTTTGAGATCGACGTGAAATAATCGCAGATCTGAACAAGGGGCATCCAGAGTATCGTCAGGAGAATTTCGTCGTCAATTTTATTAAGGTCAAACATCTCCGCTAAAGTCAGCATAACAAGTGCGATGATGAATTGCCATGCCACAGCGGTCAAGAATCCGTCAACCGTGGAATTGCAGACAGAGAAGAAGAACGCGTTGACAGAGTAGTAAAAGAGCGAGCAGAGAAGCGAGATGAAGAAGAAACTCCACAGCGCCGAGTAGCTTATCTTGTCGGCGCAGGGAAATATTGCGATGGTATACCAAATAAAGGATATACTGTAAGCTGCGAGAAATTGCAGAAAACCGTTGATAAGGTTAACAGAGATCAGCGAAATGCGCGAGATGGGGAAGGAGAATGCGGAATCGAGATATTTGCGGCTGTTGAAGCAGGAAAGCTCGAGCATCGGCAAAAGCGTGGTCAGTATCGCCGAAAATGCAACGAAGAATCCGATGTTCGGGTTGAGGGACCAATTATCGGGATCTGAGTAGCTGTAATAGTACAGTTCTCTGTGTTTGATTTGTCGGGTATAGGTATCATTTACACCCTGTGCCACCATCGTGACGATGACAAGGCAGATGAAGGTTATGATCGCGGCACGGATGAGGGTGTCTTTTGCGTGCTGTCTGAAATAACGGAATACTGTCTTCATTTTCTGCCTCCTTTCACGTCGGTGATGAAGATGTCTTCGAAGGTGAGCTTTTCCTGCTCGATGACGGCGGGGTTCAGCTTCATAAGCTCGGCGTATGCAAATTCCGAGTCGCCCTCAATGGTCACGGTGACGAATTTGCCCTTCATTTCGATGTCGCGTACCGCGAGATTCGAGAAAGCAAGCTCGGAGGGTGCCTCGGTGAACGCCAGACGGAAGCGGCAGTATTTCGCCGCGTGCTCCTCAAGCGAGCCCTGCGAGGATACCGTGCGGTTGTCGATGAGTGCATAAAGATCGCAGAAGGTTTCAAGCTCTGAGAGGGCGTGGGACGAGATAACGACCGTAGAGTCATTTTCCTCAACGGCGCGGTTGATCTCCTCGATGACCGTTTTCTTTGTGAATGCGTCAAGGCCGTCGAAAGCCTCGTCGAGCAAGAGATATTTCGGTCTAGCCGAGAGGGCGAGCGCGATATAGAACTGACGTCGCATACCCTTCGAGAAATTGCGCTGATGCGCGTTTTCATCGAGTTTGAAGCGCTCAAGAAGGCGGCGGTAAAGCTCGCGGTCGAGATTAGGATAGAATGTCAGATAGGTTTCAAAAATGCCCTTGCCCGTCGTTTGTCCCGCGTAAAAGGGATCGTCGGGGAGGAAAAAGACGTTCTCGCGCACAGCGGGTACTGTTGCTTCCTTGCCGTCGTAGAGCACGACTCCGCTGTCGGGAACGTAAACTCCCGACATCAGGCGCAGAAGAGTAGATTTGCCCGATCCGTTCGTGCCGACCAGTCCGAGCACCTTGCCGTCCGGAACGCGGAGATTTATATCTTCAAGAATCAGATTTCCGCCGAGATAATGCGAATTGATATTGACCGAGATCATTTGCCGTACACCTCCTCTATAAGTGTCGCGAGTGTCGTGCGCGAAAGTCCTTTTTCCTTGAAAGATATAAGAATTTCGCGTGCATCTTTTTTCAGAACGTTTTCGTTTTCGTTTCCTTCTTCGGGCGAGGAAACGTAGACGCCCTTTTTGGGCAGGGTGTAGATAAGCCCGCGCTCTTCAAGATAGGAATAGGCGCGCGCCATAGTGTTGGGGTTGATCCCCATCTCCTGCGCCGCCGCGCGGACAGAGGGAAGCTTTTCGCCCGCCGCTAAGATGCCGAGCTTGATGTAAGACTCGTATTTTTCGGCGACCTCGAGATATATCTCCCGTTTGCCCGTGAAATTTGCCTGCACTTATATCACCTCGTTTCTGTGTGAACTGTGTTATCTGTACTAACTGTATTATATCATATGTGAAGGGGGATGTCAATAGGGTTTGGGAAAAAAGTTGACAATAGATAAAAAAGTGGCTGGTGGCTAGTGACTAGTGACAGATAAAGTGACTAGTGGCTAGTGGCTAGTGGCTAGTGAATGGAAGATTTTGAAAAATCAGCGCATCGGTAAGTGATTTGTGTCAGGGGATAGGTAAGCCAGTGTATAGTACAGGTAAGCCCTCGT
>JAZSLM010000001.1:0-10638 GCA_045535375.1 Eubacteriales bacterium | reverse complement strand
GGCCCCGGCGAGAGCTACGTTGACCTCCGCAACTCTACCTGGCTCGGCAAGTTCAGCGAGAGAGTAGTTGACCACTTCGAGCACTACGTCCGTCCTCAGGAAAATATGGCTCACGCAGACACCGAATGGGTTGCAGTCACTAACGAGACCCGCCACGGACTTCTCGTCATTGCCGACGGCAAGCCGATCTCCTTCAACTGTTCGCACTTTACTCCCGAGCAGATCGCAAAGACCGCGCACGACTACGAGCTCGTTCCGCTCAAGGAAACCGTTGTCAACATCGACTACAGACACACCGGTATCGGTTCTAACTCCTGCGGTCCCGCACTCCTTCCCGAATTCAGATTCGACGAGAAGGAATTCACCTTCAAGTTCCGAATCACGCCCGCCATTATGGGCAACGTTGACCCATTTGCAAAACTCAAATAACAAGGAAAAGATTTTATGAAAAAGAAAATTTTAGCGATTATTCTTCTTGCTTCACTTGCACTTATCGCATTCAGCGCATGCGCACAAGAGAATTATGATTTTGTAAATAAAACTTATATTTACGAAAAATTCGGCATGGGCGGAGCGTTCACCATTATGATCAACGAAGACGGAACTTTCTCTTATAATGAGGGTGCCGAATCGGAGTATACAGCAAACGGTATCTGGACTTACAAAAACGGTATCATTACCCTTGACGATAATCTTGGCGAGGAACTCAAAATTGTCAATCAGTTTTCCGTAGTGGACGGGGGCCTCATATTTATTGAGGAAGGCTCAACAAACTTCATTGGCGTAAAGGTTGCGAACGGCGAGAGATTCATCGACACATCCAAATAATTCAGCCGGAGGTATATTATTATGCCGCCGATCAGCGTTCTTATAAAGCCCGCATCTTCTCTTTGCAATATGCGGTGCAAATACTGTTTCTACGCCGACATAACCGACAACCGCGAGGTCAAGTCATACGGTATAATGTCGGAGGAAACGCTTGAAAATCTTATCAAAAAAGCATTCGAATACGCAAGCGGTTCGGCTACCTTCGCCTTTCAGGGCGGAGAACCGACCCTTGCGGGACTCGATTTTTACCGCAAACTTCTCGAATTCGAAAAAAAGTATAACGTAAACAACATCCCCGTTCAGAATGCCATTCAGACTAACGGCTACATAATCGATGAGGAATGGGCAAAATTCCTTGCGGATAACAAATTTCTCGTGGGTCTTTCAATGGACGGAACGAAGGATATTCACGATTCTCTCCGCATCGATGCGGCGGGAAAAGGCACTTTTTCGAGAATTCAGAAAACTGCAAGGTTATTTAACAAATTCGGAGTCGAATTCAACATTCTCTGCGTCGTCAACAACTTCATCGCGCGATCGCCGAAGAAGGTTTACGATTCACTCAAGGAATACGGATTCATTCAGTTCATTCCCTGCCTTGACGCATTTGACGGCGAAAAGAAGGTCTTTTCTCTGACCCCGGAACGATATACCGAATTCCTTAAAGTAACTTTCAACGAGTATTACAAGGATTTTTGCGCGGGTCATCCGATCAGCGTGCGCAATTTCGACAACTATATCGGAATGCTTCTCGGCAGACCGCCCGAAAACTGCGCTATGGCGGGTGTTTGCACTTGCTACACGGTTGTTGAAGGCGACGGAAGCGTTTTCCCCTGCGACTTCTACGTTCTTGACGAATGGAAGCTCGGAAACATCAACGAACATTCTTTCGCCGAGCTTATCACGGGCGATATGGCGAAAAAATTCGTCGGAGTTTCGACTTACCGCAATGAAGAATGCAAGGAATGCCGATGGTATCCTCTCTGCCGCGGCGGATGCCGACGCGAGCGCGAGCCGATCATCGACGGCACTCCTTCGCTCAATCGCTTCTGCGAATGCTACAAAAAATTCTTTGACGCATGCTATCCCAAAATGGAAGAGATCGCGATCAAGCTACAAAGACAGTACAGATAATAAGAAATGCACCCTTGCGGGGTGCATTTCTTATTCGGGTTTATAATTAATAACCGCGATGAACATTTCCTTCGCGTTTGCGTGATTGATCTCGGAGCCCTTGCGGGTGATCGAATTCTTCATACGCAGACAGAGGACGGTCTCCTTGGGAATCGCAGCAAAAGTTTCCGCATTCGCCTTTGCAAATTCAGTATCCCAGAACCAGACAGCGTAAGCGTCTATTGCGTAGTCGGGTTTGGATCCGAGTGTATCCTCAAGCTTGCAGAAAACACCCTTCGAGATATCGTCGTAAAGCCATTTTTCCATAAGGCAGAAGGAATACTCTCCCGTTTGCATCAGACGATTGAATGAAGTATATTCCTGCGTGTTGATATGCGTATTTATCTCGGGGATATCCACACCGGAACCGATCTCCTGCTTTCGTGCCTCGATCTGCTCCTTCGAATAGATATTCAGCGCGGCGAACTCGACTTTCTTGGTGCCGTTTCCGTCAAAATCGTAAGGCATAACTTCTTCGAATTTCGCCACGATCTCTTCATAATTCGGAACAGTTGTGAGATACGATGATCCCGCGTACATCAGCGTGACGTCGTCCGAAATGTTTCCGCACATCTGAATGCACATAATTACAACAAGAAAGAGCGATGCGGCAACGGCGACGACCTTCCACTTATGATAGAACCAGAAGTTATCAAGTTTTTCAAAGATTCCGCCCCGGATACTTATCTCCTCGGCTTGGAGCTTGTCGTCATCGCGGTCATACTGCGGTTCTTTACCGGGTGCATACTGTTTCATTTTTACCTCCCCTTTCTCGGATTACAGCTCTCGCAGGGCACTCCCGTCTGGCAGATGCCGCAAGGTGCGTAGCCGTCGTAGCCGTAGCGTTCGTGATCGAGTTTCTTTATAACATCTGCATGATACTTCATGCAAAGAACTTTATCGTGCCCTTTTTCGGTAATCGCTCCGGCGGGGCAACGCTTCATGCAAGCGGTGCAACCGTCTTTTGCCAGACAAAATTCGTTATAAACACTGTATTTTCGTTCTGTCGGCTCAAGATCAAGTTCAACGATGACAGAACCGAATCTGCCCGCTTTGCCCTTTTCGGTTATAAGGCCGTCGCAAAGCCCGAAGGTTCCGAGTCCCGATATGTAGGCAACGTGACGCTCCGACCAATTCGAGATCTTTACGAATTTCTCGCTGTCACCCCAGGAAAACTCGGACGAAGACATCGGCGCGACCGCAGCGTGACCGAGCGAGCAAAGATGCTCCTCAAGTGTTTTGGCAAGACGGCGATTGCATTCCTCTCCGTGAACTCGGTTCATTGTCCATTCAATCGGAGGGCAATCGTCAAGCGCGCGACACTTCTCTTTCACTTCCTCGGTCTGGGGCAAAAACCAGCTGATAACACTGATCTTCTCTTTGTCAAACGGCCTTCCGAAAGCAGCTTCGAGCCATTCCTCGGGAGTGCGATAAAAGCTCGGATCGATATGTTCCTTATAAAAATCATACAGAACATCACTTCCCTTACTGAAGCCGACGATAGGATCGGCGAAAGCAAAGCCCGGGAATTCCTTCAGATTATTGTTTTCAAGTAAAGACATATGCGACTTTATGAAATTTTCGATATAGTCATTGGTTATTTTCATATTATCACCTCTTGATTGTATTATATCATATTTATAAAAAAAAATCAAGGCATCTTGGGCGAGATGCCTTGATTTTATTTAGTCAATAGGCCTCATTGTGGGGAAATAACTATTACCTCGCGTTTGCCGTCATAACTTCGCATAAAACGTCGCCAATTTGCTTGATTCTTCAAGGATTTTTGCCTTGTCATATCGTCAATTAACTTATCATATATGCGCATATTTTCTCAATTAAATGGGGTTGGGCCGGGGTAAATCCGGGATAAAATCATTTTTTCTCCAAAGCCCGAAATCGCACTTTGTTTTACATATAAATTATATGACAGATGTGCTGAAATTGCAAGATCAAACAGTAAAAACGGCTAAGATTTTTCTCAACCGTTTGATTTTCGGTTGCGCTTTATTTCTTTCGTCTTGTTTTCGGTTTGAAGTTTCCGCTACGAAACAATCTTAACTCCCAAAGCCGCAAGCACGTCGAAAAGCTCATTTGAAACAGGCGGGTTTGTAACAATATAATCGGCTACCGAAATATCGCTGATCTTTGCAAAGGCACAATGGCCGAATTTGGAGCGATCGGCAGCAATTATACAAAGCGCGGATTGCTCTATCATAGCCACGTCAACGTCACATTCCCTGTTGTAGTAGGTGGTAAAGCCGCGTGTGGGATCGATGCCGTCCACGGATAAGATGAGTTTATCGGCGTGGTATTTCCGGATCTGATTGGTAGCGTCGTTGCCATAGGTAAACTGATATTTCGTGTTGACAGATCCGCCTGCCAGAATAACGTTGTAGTTGGGATTGCTGGAAGCTTCAAGAGCTATGGAGATGGAATTCGTCACGATATTGAGATTGTAATCGGCGGGAAATTTGCGGAATGCCAGAAGCGTGGTAGTTCCGGCGTTAAGCATGATGGTATCGTTTGGCTCAATGAGGGCGGCGATCTTTTCCGCGATCTCCACCTTCTCTTTTTGGTTAGCTTCCAACCTTTGATTGAGGTTCATACTGTAATACGGCTTATAGGAGCTCACCGCACCACCGTGCACACGCGCAAGAAGTCCTTTTTTCTCCATATCCTCAAGGTAAGCGCGCACCGTTACTTCGCTGACCCCAAAAAGACGGCTCAGTTCGGTCACTTTTACCGAGTCGTTTTCCTTTAACAGTTCGCTTATTTTTTGTTTTCTTTGTTCTGCTGTCATTTTTCTCTCCCCCAAAAATATCTTTCACTTTGAAGGATAACATATTTCTAACGCAATGTCAATACTTTCAAATGTAAATTTTTAAAATTTATCAACAAAAAGCAAAACTTTCGATTCTCTTTTGTCGCGAACAAAAAGCAAACAAAATCGAAAATTTCTCTTGACAAGAGAAAGATTGTGTAGTAAAATGATAATATAAGAAAAATATTTCAGATTAACATGAAAGGAAGATTTTATGTATAAGGGATTAAAAATAAAGCCTCCTTTTTTTGAGGTGGGGCCCAAGGCGATCATCTGGGGCAATGAAATGCTCAAGCTGGCAAAAGTGATCGACAGGGTGGCAATAAAATACGACGTTGACATTATCGTAACGCCGCAGTATACTGACATCAAACTTCTGGCGGACAATACCGAAAGGATACTCGTTTTCGCTCAGCATATGGATGCTTTAGTCCCCGGAAGAGGACTCGGAAGTGTACTCCCCGAGGCAGTCAAGGAGGCAGGGGCAGTTGGCGTAATGCTCAATCACGCCGAAAAACCTCTTGATATGGAAACGCTCGAGAAAACTATCAAGCGCGCCGACGAGGTAGGTCTTGCCACCATCGTTTGCGCGGACACCGTAGAAGATACAAAGAAAATTGCCCATATGGCACCCAATATTATCGTTGCGGAACCCACTGAGCTTATAGGTACGGGAACTACAAGCGATTCCAATTACGTTATTGAGACTATCAATGCCGTAAATGAGATAAATCCCGATATAATGGTGCTTCAGGGGGCGGGTATATCCAACGGTCAGGACGTATACAACACCATCAAGCTCGGTGCGCAGGCAACGGGATCTACGTAATACTGAAGGCTGCAGACCCCTATGCTATGGTTGAAGAAATGATCTCAAATCTTCGCCGCGCGTGGGACGAGCTTCATCCTTAAGAGGTATTGCTATGAAAAAAGAAGCTGTCGAAATGGCAAAAAACGCATACCTCACGGAAAGCGAATGCATTTTGAAAATGCTTGACTACTTCGATGAGGAAGTGTATTCTGAGGCTGTAGAACTTCTTAAAAACGCTCCCCGTATAGCTGCGGCAGGATGCGGTCACAGCGGAATAATGTGTCAGCATTTTACACACCTGATGTGTTGCATAGAACGTCCCGCCAGATTTATCTCTCCAGCAGAGGCAGTACACGGAGGTACGGGGTATCTTCAGGAGGGAGATGTTATGGTGCTTGCTTCCCGAGGCGGAAAAACGCAGGAGCTATTGCCTATTCTTGACATCTGTAAGAAAAAGGGAGTTAAGGTGATCGCTATAACCGAAAATACAGAGTCACCCTTAGCTCGCGGTGCTGACGTAATTATAAAACAATATGTAAACAAAGAGACCGACAAATACAATTGTCAAGGCACGACCTCTTCTGTTTCGTTAGCGGTGATATTCCACGTTTTGCAGACCGCACTTATCGAGGAAACAGATTTTCAGAACGAAAGCTTTGCCATCGTACATCCCGGCGGTGCGGTTGGCGAACGGCTTAATAAATAACGAGACATTCAAAATATCAAAAACAATATTAAAATTTATAAAAAATCAAGGAGATTTTAACTATGGAATTCAAAGTTTATCAAAAAGAAATCGAACTTCAGTCAAGAGGCTGGATACCCACGTTCCACGACATCAGAAAAGAGATCCTGGATATCGTTGAGGATTCGGGCGTTAAGAACGGCACAGTTGCCATCGTTTCTCATCACACCACCTGCTCCGTAATGGTCCAGGAATGCTCTCACGACATAGACTCTTTCGACCTTGAGTACCTTCAGCACGACCTTCTCGACATAATGAGAAAGATGATCCCCGACTTTGCGGAGGAACATCAGTACCGTCACCCCGGTCCGGTCCATGCACAGTACGGCAGATACGTAAACGAGCCCGGTGACTACACCAGTATGAACACAGACGGACATCTCCGTTCCGTATTCTTCGGCAGAAGTGAAACTCTTACCATCAAGGACGGCAAGGTCGACCTCGGTCTGTTTGCTCACGTCTACTTTATCGACTGGGATCATGTTTCTGCCCGCCGCAGACAGGTTAACGTAACCGTTATGGGAACAACGGAGGACGTTGGAGACAGAAAGATCAATGATGGTAAGGTGATCGATACACGCCACAAGTTTACCGACGAGGAGAAGGCTTACGACATTCATTTCGATCTTCAGCAGCAGAGATAAGACAATGAATCTGATGGGAATTGACATTGGCACTACCTCTGTCAAGACGGCGGTGTTCAATGAGGCTCTTGAGCAACAGATATCCTTTACTGCGGATTATACACTTGACTCCCACGGAGACACCGTTGAATTTGACGGTGAAAAATACTGGGAGATAGTCAAAGGGGAAATTGAAAAAGCAAAGGCTTCCGTGGGTGTGGATGCCCTTGCGGTAGATACACAGTGTGAAACTCTCATACTCACAGACGAGTACGGCATTCCCGTGCGTCCTGCTATAGTCTGGCTTGATAACAGAGCTACGAAGGAAGCAGAACTGATCACGGGAAAATTCGGTCACAAACGAGTCTATGAGATCACGGGGCAGCCCGAGATAACGGCGACATGGCCCGCCTGTAAGCTCTTGTGGGTAAAGAGGAATGAACCGGATATCTGGAATAAGACAAAGAAGATCTTTCTTCTTGAGGACTGGATACTGTATAAGCTCACGGGAAAATTCATAAGCGAGAAGACGCTTCAATCATCTACCATTTACTTCGATATCCACAAGGCGCAGTGGTGGGACGAGATGCTTGACTTTATCGGTATCGAAAAAAATATGCTTCCATCTCTGCATTCAAGCGCCAAGGCTGTAGGCGAATACGACGGCATGAAGGTGGTTACGGGTGCTATTGATCAGATAGCCGGTGCTATCGGGGCGGGCGTTATCAAGCAGGGGACTGTCAGCGTGATGACGGGAACCACTATGGTCATATTCATGCCCTCGGATTCCGTTCCCGAATATGACGAAAAAAGCATTGTTCCCTGTCATTATAACTATGACGATAAATACTGCTTACTTTCCTGGACCCCTACAGCAGGTATGGCATTGAAATGGTTCAGAAACGCTCTTTGCGAAAATTTCTCTTTCGCCGAGCTTGGCAAGCTTGCGGACAGCGTTCCCGCGGGAAGTGACGGACTTACCTTCCTTCCCTACCTTTGCGGTTCAACTATGCCCAAGTATAATCCTGCGGCAAGAGGCAGCTTTACGGGACTTACTACAGAGCACACGAGAGCCCACTTTGTAAGAAGCGTTATGGAATCGGTGGCTTGTATGCTCAAGTCAAATCTTGACTATCTGGGACTTGACGTTGAAGAGATCAGAGCTATGGGCGGTGGAGCCAACAGCCCATTCTGGTGCCAGATGAAAGCAGATATGACGGGCAAAAGACTTGTAACACTAAAAAACAAAGAAACTGCTTGTCTGGGTTCAGCGATACTTGCCGGCGTTGGAACAGGAGTTTTTGAGTCAGTTGAACAGGCAGCAAAAGTAATAGAGATTGACAAAATATTTGAAAGTAAGGGCACCGATTATACAGAGTGCTACGAGAGATATCTCGATTACGATAAGATACTGAATATTTGATCGAAAGGAAAAAGATATGGCAAAGATAGGGTTTATAGGCTTCGGTGAGGTCAACACTCCCGTTGACGTTATAATAAGAAAATGCAGTGCCGCAGAAGCGGCTCTCAAGGCAGAGGGACTTGATCTCGTATCGGTATATCCCGTAGCCGACGACTACGAGGAGACTCAGGTAAAGGGCGCCGTGGAGGCACTGGGTAAGGAAAAATTTGACGCACTGGTAGTCTGCATCGCGGGTTGGATACCTACCCACGCAGTAGTTAAGGTAACAGAGCATTACAGACATCTTCCCATGGTGCTTTGGGGGCTTTGCGGCTGGTATGAGGGTGACAGACTCGTAACTACCGCCGATCAAGCAGGTACAACAGGCCTCCGCGCTACCTTTGAGGGACTTGGATATAAGTTCAAATACGTCTATGATATTATAGGCAAGAAAACAAAGAGCGACGTTGTTGCGAACTATTGTAAGGCGGCTGTCGCAGCCAAGGCTCTTCTTACCGATAAAGTAGGTATGGCTGGATACCGCGATATGAACCTCTACGGTACGCTATACGACGGAATGTCTCTGAAGAAAACTACCGGTATCGAGATAGAGACCTTCGAGATGCTTGAGATACAGCAGAGATATGAGAAGCTTTCCGAAGAAGAAAAGAGAGAGGTCGTCAACAACAGGATCCTCAAATGGAACTTCCTCAAGCCCGCGAAGGACGAGGGAATGATGATGGCGGCAGGATATTATCTCGCAGTCAAGCAGATAGCCGAGGAGAGAAATTATAAGTCTATCTCCCTTAAGGACGTTGACGGTATGAAGAAGCTCTGCGGCTTCCCTCCCGCTCCTATATTTATGCTTCTGTCCGAGGACGGATATACCACTGTTCCCGAGAATGATTCTCTCGGAGCTGTAACACAGCTTATGATGAACAGACTCACGGGGCAGCTTGCCGGATATCTTGAGTTTTATGAATTTTTCGAAAGCAGCGTTCTTGCCGGCGTTCCCGATTTTGTGGCGGCAGATATGATCGACGGAGATACTTACACGGTACTTCCCGCAGCTTTCGGTCTGCTCACACAGGGCATACTCAACGTGTCAAAGGTAAAGACGGGCGTGCTTACCATGAGCAGACTTGTATATAAGGACGGCAAGTACACTATGCACGTGATCCTTGGTAACGGCAAGACTCCTCCCAAGTGGGAAGAGTGCGGTTGGGATCAGCCGGCACCTCAGCTATCCGCTCTCGAGATAGAAATACCGGACGTTGAAAGATTCGCCCAAAACGTTGCTTGTCAACATTATATCATTACCTACGGTGATAACAGAGCTCAGATCGCAGATCTTTGCGGAATACTGGGAATTGACGTAATGTATCTCTAAATAACATAAAAAACAATGCATCGCAAATTGCGATGCATTGTTTTTTTATATTTATCAGTCAATGGGCTTCATTGTGGGGAACAGGAGGACGTCGCGGATGGAGGCGGAGTCGGTGAGGAGCATTACGAGTCTGTCTACGCCGAAGCCGAGGCCGCCTGTGGGGGGCAGACCGTACTCGAGGGCGGTGATGTAGTCGTAATCCACCTGTGCCTTGCACTCGGGATCCTGCGCCTTTCTCTCAGCTACCTGACGCTCGAAGCGCTCTCTCTGATCGATGGGATCGTTAAGCTCGGAGAATGCGTTTCCGAATTCGGTTGCGTTGATGAAGTACTCAAAGCGCTCGGTGAATGCGGGATCCTCGGGCTTTCTCTTTGCAAGCGGGCTGTTCTCTACGGGATAATCATAGATGAAGGTGGGCTGGATGAGGTTTTCCTCGACGAATGCGTCGAAGAACTCAACGAGGATAGCCCCCTTGGTCTTGACAGCGGGAAGCTCGACGTGCTTTTCCTTTGCGATCGCGATAGCTTCCTCATCGGAGGTGATAGCGGCAAAATCAACGCCGGAATACTTCTTGACAGCCTCGACCATAGTCATTCTCTCCCACTTGGAGAGATCGATCTCCTTGCCCTGATAGTTAACGGTGAGAGTACCGCAAACGTTCATTGCAACAGTCTTCATCATCTCTTCAACGAGGTCCATCATACCGTGGTAATCGGTATAAGCCTGGTAAAGCTCGATCGATGTGAACTCGGGGTTGTGCTTGGTATCCATACCCTCGTTACGGAAGATACGTCCTACCTCGTAAACCTTATCCATACCGCCGACGATGAGTCTCTTGAGGT
>JAZSLM010000022.1:0-31887 GCA_045535375.1 Eubacteriales bacterium | reverse complement strand
GATTCTAAAGAAACTTTTTTCAAAAAGTTTCTTTAGCCGCCCTCCGCAGAGGGCGGAACTTCCCCCTGCGCTTCAAACAGACGACGCCCCGTCGGCTGTTTGGAAGGAGTAAAATCTTCCCTTGCGGGAGATTTTACTCCTTCACCTCTTTTATCCAAACAATTTAATCTAAAATAAGCTTTCCTCTGTTATCAAACTTCAATTCAACAACTCCGTTGGAGCAAGTGACTTGAGTCAGCGAGGTATCTCTTATCCATCCACTGTAAGCCTTCATCAACGCATTCCACTGCTTAACAGTGCCCGCATATGTGAATTCGGTCAGAACAGGGAGATCGCAAAATGATACGAATATCGTCTTAACGGTCGAGGGAAGCGACACACTCACCAGCTCATCATTTTCTCCGAAAGCAGTATTCATAATTCTGATAACGCCCTCGGGAACAACTACTGACTTAAGTCCCGGCTTATTGAAGAAAGCAACCGAGCCAATGATCTCAACGCTTCCGTCATCGGGTATAACGCTGTTAGCGAATCCGCAAAGCAGCACTTTATCCTTGATTCCGATAAGACAATTTCCCTTTTCGGTGTAATACTGATTCTCGGGAGAAACAGTGATACGATTAAAGTTCCGTCCGCGATCGCCGTTATAGTATATCGAACCGTCAATATCATTTACACCCGCGCCAATATGAAGGCTTTCAAGATTTGTGCACTGATCAATAACCTGCGCCTCGACATACTCGATACTGTCGGGAATAACGATATGCTTGATCTCCGGATAGCTGAAATCATCCGCTGTAATCGTAGCTTCTCTGTAATCCGGATTAGTGAGACGCATCTCTTCGAGCCTCTTTTGCTGTTCAATTTGCTCGATAAAGATAATTTGTGTAACCTGCAAGCCTTCGTAAACCGAGCCAATATAGGCGGTTTCATCAGTGCAAGTACCCCAACCTATGAAGGATGCACTCTTGCCATCCTCGTTTATCATATAGCGAAGGCCTTCGCTTCCGTGCTCGTCGGGCACGATCTCTGTCTCCTCAGGCTCGGTTACGGGCGGCTCGGTTTCCGCGAGTGCTTTGGTTGCTTCGGGTTTGGGCTCGGTCTGTTCTACTCCCGTATCAGCACCCGCGCCGAAACCGCTGAATGGGTTCGTGTTCTTCGACACAAAGGAAATAACGGGAATAATTGCTCCGAGTAGCAATGCGCAAGCCGCAAGCACTGCCACCTGCTTTACCCAGATAACGTGTTTTTTGCCCGCAGACGGCATACCCGCCGCGACTGCGTCCGTCTTGACACGCGACATAGTATCCGATATCATCGCGTCGTCGATATACTCGATCGATTCAAGCAGACGCCTTTTTTGATTCATATTAAGGCTCATCTTGTAATACCCTCCTTTTTGAGTTGTGCGGCTATCTTTTTCCGCGTTCTGTGAAGCGATACCTTGATCTTGCTCTCGCCGTAGCCCGTCTGCGCCGATATCTGTGCGAGGCTGAGCCCAAGCCAATAGCGCAAGATAAAGATATCCTTGTTTGTTCTTCCAATCTCTCCGAGAACGGTGTTTATGATCTCGCCGGCGCGCCGTGCCTCGAAGCCCGAGGCAAGATCGCTTCCGTCCTCAATGAGATCGAGGAATTCCTCCCCGACAATGGCAATTTTTCCGCCGCGCTTCCAGGCATTTTCGTTCCTTGATATCTCGCGGGCGCGGTTGCGCACCATTTTGCAGATATAGGCACGAAGATCACGTGGCTCTTCGGGCGGAACGGCGTTCCAAAGCGCGAGCATCACATCGCTGACACACTCCTCGGCGTCCTCGCGGAACGTGAGAATGCTCAGGGCGATATAATGGCAGAGTGCGCCGTATTTCTTCTCGACCTCCGCCAAAGCCTGCTCATCCCGCGCAAAGAACAATTCGATAATTTTTTCATCTTTCATCTGAGCGCTCCTTTCGATTGTCCTTTCACTAAACAAGAAGCGGTTCAGGAGAAAAGGTTACACCGATTACGCAAACATTTTGAATTTTGTCAGAGTGCACAAACAAGGAAGGCGGATTTTGTGCATCTTGACTTGTTTATTGTATCATATTTTTCATCATAAATCAATATATCCGTACTTAAATAAATCAGCCGAGCGCGTTTGCGCTCGGCTTTGCTGATAGATTTAATTCATAGTCATTTCTTCGCCCGCATATTCGGGATCCCAATCGGGCTGGGGAGTATCCGGCCAATGCTTATTCCAATATGCTTCATATTCGGGCAGGACCATCCAATTATACAATCCGCGTTTTCCGGCGTTGATCTTCGATTCGCCGTCGGTGCAGATAACAGGGTTTGTCAGTTCCTTGTTTCCGACTTCCGTTTTTATAACAGCCTCCCACTCCTCTACAGTGCCTTTATAGTATATTTTAGGACAATACATCTGATGAAAAGCAATCAGAGGGAAAGCCTTCAGATTCTTTCCAAGCTCAAGCTTTTTTAACTTTTGGCAAAAATGAAATGCGTTCCCTTCCACGACCTCAAGGCTATCGGGAAGCGTTACGCTTTCAAGAGCCATACAGCCCTGAAATGCACCATAATCTATGATCTTGACACCCTCGGGAATAATGATCGATGTGAGCGTATATCTTGCTGCATGGAACGCGTTGAAGCCGATAATTTCAACACTTCCGTCATCGGGAATAACCGTTGTGGTAATGCCGAACACCAACTCATTCGTGCGCAGATCAACCAGACAGTTACCCTTGCCCGAAAAGTTTTTATTATCGGGAGAAACCTCTATTGAGGTGAGCTTACTTCCTGCATCGCCTCTGAACAACACCGTCTTGAGAAAATCGAAGCTCGCCCCAAAATAAATGCTTTCGAGATTTAGGCACATATCAAATACGCCTCCATAAATCGATTCAACCGTGTCGGAAACGACTATCCTTTTTGCGGTGGTGCTTCCAAAGCCGTAACCCGCGGGGATGTATTCCGCGTCGTAATATGGCTGATTCTTCATTACCGTCACGGGTAGACCGTCGTAGGTCGACGCGATATATACCACCTCGTCGGTACACGCCCCAAAGCTGATAAATGACGCGGTCTTGCCATCCTCGTTGATCTCGTAAAGAAGCCCTTTACTTCCGTCATGCTCAGGCGGAGTCTCGACTTCGACACCGCTGTTTTCGGCACCGACGGTGGGCGGAATGTATTCCTCGTGGTCTATAATAATTGTCGCTGTGGGGATCGCGACCGCCAAAAGCGCAAGACACGCCGCGACGGCGACCGCTATTTTCAGTGCTCTGTTTCTTTTTGCAAAGCTCCTTTGGGTAACGCTCTTTTTCGCCTCGTATTTACCGAGGACATCCGAGATCAGGTCATCGTCGAGATGCCCCGAAACCTCGAATATGAGCTTATCATTCTTATTTGTACTCATAACGTAAAACCTTCCTTTCTGAGTTCTTCTTCAAGTTTTTTCTTTGTGCGCGCAAGTGACATTTTGACTTTGCCGAGGGTGAAGCCCGTCTTTTTTGCTATCGCCTCGAGCCTCATTCCGAGAAAATAGCGCAAGACGAAGAGTTCTCTTTGATCCGCTTCGACCGTCCGAAGGAAATCACTTATGACCCTGCCCATTCGCTTTGCCTCCAATTCGGATAAAAGATCGGTACCGTCATCGATAAAAGCGAGACACTCGTCACCGACAATCGTTACTTCGCCGCGACCGCGGGCGTTCGAATCACGAAGAATGGCAAGCGCGCGGTTTCGCGCAGCCTTTGCGATATAGGCACGCAGATTCTCGGGGATATCGGGCGGAATGGCGTTCCAGAGGGCAAGAAAAACGTCGTTTACGCATTCCTCGCAGTCCTCGTGACTGGCAAGAATGTTTGAGGCAACGTAGTAGCACAGACCGCCGTATTTCTTCTCGACAGCCCGAATGGCGTTCTCGTCTCGAGCCAAGAACAGTTCAATTATTTTCTTGTCGTCCATTGTGTCTCCTCCTTTCACCCTATAAGAATCCGATTTTCAGAAAAAGTAACAAAAATCCGAAAACTTTTTTATTTTTGTCGAACTGCACAAATCGGGAAGGCGGGATTTGTGCAAGGTGACATGGTTATTGTAGCATATATTGATGGAAAATGCAAGTCCCGCTTCGCGGGAGTTAAGATCGGGCTGCGCCCGAGTTAATATCGCGCTTCGCGCGAGTTAAGATTTGCCTGCGGCAAAATTAAGGTGAATTTCCGCTTTGCGGAAATTTTCCTATCAAATTCACGTTCGCCTTTGGCGAACATATCGTGCCGTGAGGTATATCGTGTGTTAACATATCGTATGAGCGAAGCGAATATATCGTGTTTACACATTAAAGAAGCCGAGCGCGGGTGCGCTCGGCTTTATTTTTCTACTTGTTGGAGTTATGGAGCTGGTGCGCCAATGTGAACCTCGGGGGGACTGGTGATCTCTCTGTACTGTCGTTCGGGCATAAACTCACCGCGCCGCTCTTTCCAGTACATTTCAAATTCGGGCTGAAGCATCCACTGATATTGGCTCTGATCTCCCGCGTTTGAAAGCGATTCGCCGTCGGTACAGACAACGGGGATCGACAGCGACACATTTGAGTTCAGAGGCTTTGCCACAGCCAACCACTGCTCAACGGTGCCTTTATAATACAACTTCGGGCAATACATCTTATGGAAAATCGTCTGGTTGAAAGCCTTCAGGTTGGTGCCAAGCTCAAGAGTTTTAAGCTCCGGACAGGTCGCAAACGCACTGAGCTCTATAACCTCCAAGCTATCGGGAAGCTTGATGCTTTCCAGCTCATAACAAGACATAAATGCACCGTGATCTATGACCTTGACACCCTCGGGAATTACTATCGAGGTAATAGACTTTGCAGAGCAAAATGCCTTGAAGCCAATGATCTTAACGCTGCCGTCATCGGGAATAACGGTAGTGGGGGTTGCAAGAACGAGGGTATTGGTTCTCAGATCAACAATGCAGTTGCCCTTATCCGAATAGTATGGATTGTTTGGCGAGACCTCTACTGTAGAAAAATTATCACCGTAGCCTCCGTTAAACGTAAGATGTCGAATGCGCGCTACGCTTGCGCCGTAATACACGCTTTCGATATTCGGGCATTGGCGGATGCATTCGGAATCAACGATCTGCACGGTATCCGAGATGACCAATCTCTTGACGTATTTGCTGTTGAAATCGTGATCGACGGGAATATAATCCGCTTCCCAATACGCCACGTTGTGCATTTCGGTCACGGGCATACCGTTGTAGGTCGATGCGATATACACTACCTCGTCGGTGCAGGTTCCGTAGCTGACGAAGGAAACGCTCTTGCCATCCTCGTTTATCTCGTAAAGAAGTCCTTTACTTCCGTCATGCTCGGGCGGAGTCTCTAGCTCAACGCCGCTGTTCTCCGCACCGACGACGGGCGGAATGTATTCCTCACGGTCAATAATGATCGTCGCTGTGGGGATCGCGACCGCGAGAAGTGCCAGGCACGCCGCGACGGCGACGGCTATTTTGAGCCATCTGTTTCTCTTTGCGAATTTTTCCTGAACCAAAACCGTCTTCTTCGGCTCTATCTTTGCCATAACGGCGTTTACGATGTCCTCGTCGATATACTCGATCGATTCAAGCAGGCGTTCGTTTTCCTTTTTAATTTTCATACTGTTATTCCTCCTTTTCTGAGTTCTTCGGCAAGTTTTTTCCTTGTTCTCATAAGCGACATTTTGATCTTGCCCTCGCTGTGTCCCGTTTGCACCGCTATGGTGCGGCAGCTCATCGAAAACCAATATCGCATAACGAATATATCGCGGTTTTCTTCGCCGATCTTATTAAGCGTTTCGCTGATTATCCTGCCCGCGCGGCTCGATTCGTAGTCTGCGGCAAGGTCGCTTCCGTCATCAAGGATCGAAAGATACTCCTCACCGACCAAGGTAACGTGTCCGCCGCGTTTCAACGCCTTCGCGTCGCGCGATATCACGAGGGCACGGTTGCGGACGGCTCTTCCGACGTAGGCACGCAGATCTTCGGGCATATCGGGCGGAATGGCATTCCAGAGAGCAAGCATAACGTCGCTGACGCATTCTTCGGCGTCCTCGCGGTTCTCAAGAATATTTCCGGCGATATAACGGCAAAGCGCGCCGTATTTTTTCTCAACCTCCGCAATCGCGTTCTCATCCCGGGCAAAGAACAGATCGATTATTTTCCTGTCGTCCATATGCTCACTCCTTTCAATGTCCCTTCATCCTATAAGAAACAGTTTATCCCCGTTTCGTAACGCCTTTTTGCGGAATTTTTTTGATTTTTGTCACCATGCACAAATAAGGGAGGAAGAATTTGTGCATGGTGACGGTAAAATACTCTTCATTTATTATAATATCATAATTAATGAGCACCGTCAATAGGATTATATATAAACCGTCGGTTGATTTCTATTGACTATTCGCGAATAAGTATGTTACAATTAACCATAATCCATAATGAAAGGTTCAAATATGACAGAATCGCAAAACAAATTAAACGTAAGAGCCGGGACAGCCAATGATGCAGCCATTGTACAAATTTTATTCGATGAAAATCTATCCTCTTTACATTGTGAAAGCATCAGCAGGCAGGAATGGCGCGATCTGCTTTCCGCAAATGATCCGGATGAAAAGCATTTTTTGATATGCAAAAACACCGATCCCGTCGGCTACATGAAGATCAACGGTCTTCTTAACAGCGACACCGCGTGGATCAGTATGCTTTTCGTATCCCAAAATCTTCACCGCCAAGGCATCGGAAGCTTCGCAGTCACTTATGCTGAAGAATTTATCAAAAGTGAAGGTCATTCAAGAATCTGTATTCAAACGACCGACGACAACACCGCCGCAAAAAGGCTATATGAAAAGTGCGGATATACGGGCGTTTATGATTCACAGAAACAAAAGTGGCGTTATACTAAAGTAACGAAATAAATGCTAAACGATAAATTTTTGCGCATACAAGCTCCCCGCACGCCGATAAAAGCCGGACGATACTCAAAAAAGCCCTCCCGCTTGCGGGAGGGTTGGGTGGGTATTCAGCCAGTGAATTGCGCCATGCGGCGGGGGTGACGGAGCGCGAAAGCTGAAGCTTTCGCATTAGTACGAGACGCTGTCTCGTGCTCTGCCACCTTTTGAAAAAGGTGGACGAAAACTTTACCGCGTTTTTAATTTCGATTTTCGAGCACAGCGCGGAAAGCTTCCTTAATTCTGCACTTAATATAAAAGACCGCTCACGCGGTCTTTTATATTAAAGTTCCTGCTTCCAGAGTCCGTGGAGGTTGCAGTATGCGTACACGGCTACGGGCTTTTCATCGGCGAGCGCAAAAACTGCCTCGGGAGCCGCGCCTACTTCAAGATGCTTGCGGTAGAGTCCCTTATCGCTCTCAAGTGCTACCCAAAGGATGCTGTGCTCCTCTGCCATCGGATGCTCGACCGAGCCGACCGCGACCTTGACGAGATCACCTTCGACCTTAACTACGGGGATGTGCTTCTCGTGGCTTGCCTCGACCACGCCGGGAACGAGCTCTGCCATCTTCTTGCCGCAGCACATCACGGGTACGCCGTGATCCTCTACCTTTTCAACTACGTTTCCGCAGTGCTCACAGATATAAAATTTAACGTTATTTTTCATTATAATTTCCTCCAAATGGTTGTTTGTTTTGTTGTGACTATATTATATCATATTTTTCCGAGAGTTTCTGTGATTTGATCACATTACTTCTCGGGAAATAAAACAATTTGTACCGGTACCTCTTGATAGATAAATCTTCAAGTTCATAAAGCTATGTTCGCACTCGCTGATCAGCCTTCCCCGGTGGGGGAAGGTGGATCGCGAAGCGAGACGGATGAGGCGTTTTAATTAAGATATAGTTTTTCGCGAAGCGAAAATCTTCCAAAACATAGCCAGCTAAATATTTCGCTCTGTATTTAGATTGCAAAGAAATGAAAGATGAAAGACATTTGCCAAATGAGATTTAGAGAATAGCTTTTCATCGGTCAATCGGGAAGATTTTCTCGCTTCGCTCGAAAAACAATATCTTATTAAAACGCCTCATCCGTCACTTCGTGACACCTTCCCCCACCGGGGAAGGCTGATGAGTTAGTGCGAACATAGCACATCAAACAATAGTCCGAGATTATTGCTCCGCAAGATATTCTTCCGCAAAATGAACCGCTACCGCTCCGTCGCCGACAGCCGTTACGACCTGGCGGAGAGGCTTCGTTCTGACGTCGCCGACAGCGTAAACACCCGCGATATTCGTCCTCGTTGATTCGTCCGCGACGATGTATCCTCCCGCGTCGAGCTCGAGCTGATCTGCAAATATCTCGGAAGCGGGCTTTCTGCCGATGCTGACGAAGAGACCATTTACCTCAAGCTCTCTGCCGTCCGCAAGACGGATGCCCGTCACTCTCTCGTCCGCGATGAGCTCCGAAACCGAACTGTTCGCGAGGAACTCGATATTTGCGGACTTCGCAAGAGCATCGACGTATATCTTCGAAGCTCTGAAAGAATCGCGGCGGTGAATGAGATAGACTTTCGCCGCAAGGCGCGAGAGGTAGAGCGCGTCTTCAAGCGCGGAATTGCCTCCGCCGACGACGGCAACTACCTTGTTTTTGTAGAACCTTCCGTCGCAGTGAGCGCAGTAGTGAACGCCGCGGCTGACGAACTCCGCCTCACGCTCGATTCCGAGCTCGCGAGGACCCGCACCCGTCGCGATGACGACGGTACGCGCGTGCAGCTCGCCCGATGAAGTGCTTACCTTTTTAATATTATCTTTGAGATCGACGGACACAACCTCAGCATATTTCGTGACCGCACCGAAGCGCTCCGCGCCCGCCTGCATCTTCATTCCGAGCTCGAAGCCGGGGATACCCTCGTCGAAGCCGGAATAATTATCTATCGTGTCGGTGACAGCCATCTGACCGCCCGCGGACATTCTTTCTAAAACCACAACGTCAAGCCCCGCCCGCGCCGCATAGAGCGCAGAAGTGTAACCCGCGGGCCCGCCGCCTATAACTATCATATCGTGAACGTGTTCCATTTTCAAATCTCGCTTTCGTTTATTACATTTATATTATATCTCATTTCCGCCAACTTTTCCGTGACGCAATCACAAAAGCGAAAAAGTTTTTGAAGATTCTAAAGAAACTTTTTTCAAAAAGTTTCTTTAGCCGACCTCCGCAGAGGTCGGAATACTCTTTGCGCTTAGAGCAGGCGACGCCCCGTCGACTGCTCGGAAGGAGTAAAACCTCCCCTCGCGGGAGATTTTACTCCTTCACTTCCCTGTGCACACTTAAGACATCGATCTCACCGCTCAAGTGAGGAAACTTTGCTCCTTGCCCCAAAATATGCCCCTCCCGCTTTCGGGAGGGGTTGAGGTGTAGCGTCAGCACCGCGCGGTATCTTGCCCGCCCAAGCAAAATCCAAAGCGAAATATAATAAGATCGAGAAAATCCGCCGCGGATTTTTTCCTTTATTATTCATTATTCATTAGCGAAGCGGCTTCATTATTCATCATTCATTAAATAATAAAGGAGCAAAAACCTCCCTCAAGGGAGGTTTTACTCCTTCCGAACCGCCTGCGGGGCGCAGTCGGTTCGGAGCGCAAGGGAAATTTCGCGCTCTGCGGAGCGCGACTAAAGAAACTTTTTGAAAAAAGTTTCTTTAGAATCTTCAAAAACTTTTCCGCTTATTGACAATCTGATAAAATCGTGCTATAATCAAGCTATATCATTTTTCGGAGTTCATTATGGAAAAACACGAACTTATAGAAGTATTCAGAGAAAACTTCCCCTTCTGGGACAAGATGCCCGAGCACGACCGCGAGACGTTTATACGTTCTTCCCAGCACGTCAACTTCCGCAAGGGCGCGAATATTCACGACGGCGCAAGCTGCACGGGTGTCATTCTCGTCAAGAGTGGAAGTCTGCGCCTTTACATACTCTCCGAGGACGGCAAGGAGATCACTCTCTACCGCATCTTCCCCGGCGAGATGTGCATTCTTTCGGCGTCCTGCGTTCTCGAATCGATCACCTTTGACGTCTTCGTCGATTCCGAAGAGAACAGCGAATGCATCGTTGTCGGCGGTTGTGCCTACGAGGACCTCGCCCGCCGTATGCCCGAGGCGAAGATCTTCGCGCTCGAAAGCGCACTCGGCCGCTTCTCCGACGTTATGTGGATAATGCAACAGATCCTCTTTATGAGTATGGACAAGCGTCTTGCGATCTTCCTTCTCGATGAAGCGGCAAAAAACGGCTCGGATACCGTAAAACTGACACACGAGCAGATCGCCAAATACATGGGATCTGCCCGTGAGGTAGTTTCTCGTATGCTTAAATATTTCACCACCGAGGGTATCATCTCATCCTCGAGAAGCGAGGGAATCAGAATTCTCGACAAGCGCCGACTTCGCGCGTTAACCTAAATTATAATTAATTCAATCGTAAAACGCAGTTTTACAATTGGTTTTTTAGCCTAAAAGCGCCAGGATCTGATCCTTCGGTCTTGCACCCGAGGACTTGTTTACGACCTTGCCGTTCTTCATTACGACGAGCGTGGGGATGCTGAATACGCCGAATCTCTCGGCAAGCTCGGGCTCATCGTCAACGTTTACCTTCGCAACGACGATATCATCTCTCTCACCCGCTATCTCTTCGACAATCGGAAGTACCAGACGGCAAGGGCCGCACCAATCCGCATAGAAATCGAGGAGGACGGGCTTTTCGCTTTTGACGGCGGAATCGAAATTATCTTTGTTCAGTTTGAGTGCTTTCATTTTCTTTTCTCCTTTGTGAATGTTTCTTGTTTTTTACACCCATATTATACACCATTTTCGAGGATTATTCCGTGATTTGGTCACAAAAACGCCGACATTTTTTCACTTCGCCTTCGAAAGTTTTGCAATAATATTCCCCTTTATTCAAATCAATACAAGAGATATAAACCGTTTTCATTTCCTTTTCCGAGCCTCGTCCAAGCTCGACGAAAACACTATCCATAATATCGAAAAATCTCTCCGCGCCGTCGCCGACGGCGCGTTTCTTTGCTTCTGTAGCAAGAATAAAACGCGATTCGGACGAAAGATCGGTCGGTTTCTTTCCTTTTTTTATATTATTCAAATGCTCGGGAAAGGTCGGGGCATTCGTCAGTACGCCGAAATGGTTCGAATATACCCGTCCGCACTCGACGGTCTGCTCGAAAACTATACATTCCGACGAATCGGCAAATATCCAATGAAGCGGCGTCGGAGGCAGGTCGGGCACAAAAGCTTCGGGCGTGATATTGACGTCCAAGAGCAGTTTTTCCGCCTCGCGCACGCTTTTGCAGTTTTCGAGAACGAAAGATATGAGAGCGTAAGACGGAATGTTGAATTTTTTATCCGACTCCGCGCGATAAACCGCTAAATCGGGAAAATTCAGCGCCGCGCCGGCAAGTCCGTGACGGTTTGCCGCATCAAACCAAAGCGGTACTCCGTCCGCAAGGCGCGCCATACCGACGATATTTTCACGCACGACCACCTCCCCGCCCCATTCGGTCTCAACGTCGAGAGTACGTCCGAAAAATCCCCGTTCAAGCAATGCAGTACACATTTTTCCTCCTTAAATTACATTATATACTTATTATATTTTTGTTCCTTTTCGTTATTTTATCCTATTTTCAGATAAAAACATCTTTCTTTTTGGCAATAAAACAGATAAAATCGATAAGTAATACTATATTAACAAATTCGACTTGATTTATATACAGGAAATGTAATATAATATGTGCGACTGCGATAAGACTCGTACGCTGACGGGCAACGCTTATTACATACGCATCGGTTATCAATCGCAATCCTATGCCCTCATGCGAACGGATCTGTCAAAAAGTAAAAAATATTTTTCTTAAGGAGAAAAAACAAAATGAAGAAGATTCTCGCAATCGCACTCTGCCTTTGCATGGTACTCTGCGCAGTAGCATGTGGCGAAAAAGAAGCTGAGTACAAGCTCGGCATGGGCGTCGTAGTTAGCATGGACAGCTCCGCAACCGGAAACGCACAGGTTGACGCTACCGTTGCTACCGTAGTTACCGACGCTGACGGCAAGATCGTTCTCTGCCGTATCGACGTTGCACAGAACAAGATGGCTGTTGCTGACGGCGCAGTTGATACCTCCGCTACCTTCAAGACCAAGATGGAAAAGGGTGACGAGTACGGTATGGCAGGCAAGGTTGATAACGACAACAACGGCGTTATGAAGGAATGGTACGAGCAGACCAAGGCTTTCGAGTCCTACGTTGTAGGCAAGACCGGTGCTGAGGTTGCTGCTCTTGAGACCCAGGAAGCAGGCGGACATCAGATCGCTGTTGACCAGGCACTTCTCGACGCAGGTTGCTCCATGCAGATCACCGATTTCATGGCTGCAGTTGAAAAGGCTTGCAACGACGAGCAGGGCATGACCTTCACCGCAGTTGCAGGTTCCTTTACTCTCGGTGTTGCAGGAAACACTACCGTTGACTCCGCTACCAAGGCTGCTACCGCTGAGGCAGACGGTCTCGTTGCTATGTACTCCGATTTCGCTGCTTGCGTAGTTTCCGAGGGCAAGATCCTTGCTGCTCTTAACGACGCTATTCAGCCCAAGATCACCATCAATGTTGCAGGTGAGATCGTAGACAAGGCTTTCTCCGGCACCAAGAGAGAGCTCAAGAGCGGCTACGGCATGGAAGGCAAAGTTGACAACAACGGCGACGGCGTTATGAAGGAATGGTTCGAGCAGTCCAAGGCATTCTCCGAGTATGCAGTTGGCAAGACCGCTGCTGATATCAAGGGCATGCAGACCACCGAGGCTAACGGCCACCAGATCACTGTTGACCAGGCTCTCCTCGATGCAGGTTGCTCCATCCAGATCACCGGCATCTGCGCAGTAGTTGCAGAAGCTGCTCAGAACGCAAGATAATTAAAATTCACTAACAGGAGATAGGAATTGTGAAGATTCTGAAATCCATTTCCTGTCTATCTCTGATTTGGGGGCTGCTCGTCTTTATGACGGGCTGCCCTCAATCTGCAGTTAAGACAGAACCGCTCGGCAAGGTATATTTCACATATTTTGACACCGTTTCCTATATTTACAATTACGCAGGCGGAAATCAGGAAGATTTTGACGCAGTTTGCGAAGAAACGGCGAAAATACTCGAGGAATATCACAACCTTTTTGACATTTATTACGAGCATTCGGGCGTCGTAAACCTCCGCACGATCAATTTGAACGCCGGCGGAGAAGCAATGAAGGTCGACCGGAAATTGATCGATTTTCTTCTTTATGCCAAAGAGCTTTACATTCTCACGGGCGGTGAAATGAACGTGATGATGGGCGCGGTGCTCCGCCCCTGGCACGACTGCAGAGAGGCGGCGTCAATCGATCCCGCCAAAGCCTCCATCCCCTCCGCGGAGGTTCTGGAGGAAGCGAACAAGCATACCTCGATCGATCTGCTCGAGATCGATGAAGAAAACCTCACCGTCCGCATCAGCGACCCTGCCGCATCGATCGACGTCGGAGCACTCGGCAAGGGTTACGCCACCGAAAAAGCGGCACGGTATATCGAGTCGCTCGGACTCAACTCTTACGTTCTCAATATCGGCGGAAACATCCGTATCATCGGTACCAAGCCCGACGGAAGCGGCTGGCTTACCGGTATCAAAGACCCACAGAATTCCGATTCCGCATATGCGGAATACCTTACCTTGAAAGACACCTCGTGCGTCACCTCAGGAATCTACGAAAGATTCTACACCGTGGGCGGCGTTCGGTATCATCATATAATCGATAAAGACACTCTCATGCCCTCGGCTTTCTTCCCTTCCGTGACGATCATCTCAAAGGATTCGGGACTTTCCGACGCTCTCTCGACGGCTCTCTTCTCTATGAGCTACGAGGACGGACGAGCACTTGTGGACAAGCTCGACGGCGTCGAAGTCCTCTGGATAACCCACGAAGGCGAGAAGCTTATGACAGAAGGGCTTAGGCTTCTCGTGACCGAGAAGAATTAAGTGACTAGTGGCTAGTGACTAGAGAAAGGAAAATTTTCGCTGAAGCGAAAATTACCGATAAAAAAAGCTCCGCGAAGCGGATCTTAACTCGGACGAAGTCCGACATTAACTCGCGCACCGCGCGACCTTAACTCCGCCGCAGGCGGACAGCACGCATAAAAAATATATAATTAAAATAAACAGGAGGAGTGCTATGATTTTCAAAAAAGATATCTCATCCCTGCATGTTCCGCACAATAAAAACACTGCGGGATGCGAGCCTGTGAAAATTCAGACACCCAAAGAAGTCATTCTCCCCATGAATATGCATTCGGGCGGAGAAGCAGAACCCATCGTCAACGTTGGCGATCACGTATACGTCGGTCAGCTCATCGCTCGCGAGGAAGGAAGATTCTCTTCCCCCGTTCACGCATCGGTTTCCGGCACGGTTGCCGAGATCATGACCCTTCCCACCGCTCGCGGCAAGGAAGTCAAGGCGATCCGCATTGAAAGCGACGGCAAGATGGAAGCAGATCCCAACATGAAGCCCCCCGTATTCGAGGGTTGCGACGGTTTCCTTGGTGCAGTCCGCGAGAGCGGAGTCGTCGGTCTGGGCGGTGCGGCTTTTCCGACTTGGGCAAAGCTCAACGAGGCAACCAACCCCGACTACAAGGTCGACACCGTACTTATCAACGCGGCTGAATGTGAACCCTACATCACATCCGACCACAGAATGATGCTCGCTCACGCCGATCTCATCGATGACGGAATCGAGTATATGCGCAAGTATATGAACGAGTATCTTGGAGAAGCTACCTATAAGATCTGCATCGAGAAGAACAAGCCCGACGCGATCGAGGTCCTCAAGGCAAAATTCGCGAACAAGCCCTACGTGGTCATCCACGAGCTGAACGCGATCTACCCCCAGGGCGCAAAGCAGGTAATGCTTTACAACGCGACCGGCAGAGTTGCCATCGCGGGCAAGCGTTTCCCCTCCTTCGGCGCGCTCATCATCAACGTTTCCACCCTCTCGAAGATGGCTGAATACCTGAACACCGGTATGCCCCTCGTCGAGCGTATCGTAACCGTTGACGGTCCTGCTGTAAAGAAACCCGGAAACTTCATCGCTCCCATCGGTACCTCCATCCGTACCCTTCTCGAGCTCACTGAGACCGATCTCGAAAGTGTCGGCAAGGTAGTTATCGGCGGTCCCATGAACGGTAACGCGACTGTTTCGATCGACTCCCCCATCGTCAAGGTATCGAACTGCATTCTCGCATTCGACGAAAAGAGAGCGACTCTCCCCGAGCCCTCCGCTTGCATCCGCTGCGGCAGATGTATGGAAAAGTGCCCCGTTGACATCAACATCTCTGCCGTTGAAGGCGCGATGAAGATCAAGAACGAGGAAAAGAGAGAAGCAGCTCTCATCGACACCGGCGTTCGTCAGTGCGTTGACTGCGGATGCTGTTCCTACGTCTGCCCCGCACACCGTCCTCTGCTTGCAACCAACCAGGACGCAAAATGGTGGCTCAAGCAGTACGAGCGCTCCAAGCAGTCAAGATAAGGAGGTAAGGTCAATGAAAAAGCTTTCTACCACTGCTGCACCTCATATTAACAGCGGTGTTTCGACTCACAACATCATGCTTGACGTCGTTATTGCAATGATCCCCGCATCCATCGCGGCTATCATCCTCTTCGGCATCAAGGCTCTTCTCATCATCCTCACCTGCGTTGCAAGTGCGGTACTCGCAGAGTTCATCTTCAATCTCTGCGTAAAGAAGAAGCAGACCGTCGGAGATTTCTCCGCAACTGTTACAGGTCTTCTTCTCGCTCTAAACCTCTCCACCAACGTTGAGATCTGGCAGGCAGCGCTCGGCAGCGTTTTTGCGATCGTAGTCGTCAAGGGCTTCTTCGGCGGACTCGGCAAGAACATAGTAAACCCCGCTATCGCGGCTCGTGTACTTATGCTCCTCACATTTGCTTCCGTCGCAGGCGGCGCGGCTATCTCCCCCCTCTTTGATCTCTCCTTCCTCGGCGAAGCTGTTCCCGAGATCGCAGCGGGCGCAACTCCCCTCTCCTTCCTCAATGAAGGTGCTGAGGCAGCTGCTAATGCTCCTTCGGTCCTCCAGCTTCTCGTCGGCGCTCACGGCGGTACCATCGGCGAGACCTGCGCCATCGCGCTCGTTATCGGCTTTATCTACCTCGTTTGCCGCAAGGTCATCAAGTGGTACATTCCCGTGTCCTTCATCGCAACCGTTTTCGTTTGCTACCTCATCGCGGGCGGATTTGACGTGACCTTCGCGCTTCAGCACGTTCTCGCGGGCGGTGTTTTCCTCGGCGCGATCTTCATGGCAACCGACTACGTTACCACTCCCACCACAAATAAGGGCCGCGTTGTATTCTGCATCGGCGCCGGTCTTCTTACCTTTGCTATCCGCTTCTGGGGCTCCTATCCCGAGGGCGTTTCGATCGCAATTCTCACCATGAACCTCCTCGTTCCCTTCATCAATGACTGGACGAAGAAAAAGCCCCTTGGAGGTATCAAATAATGAATATCAAACATCTTCTCAAAACAGTTGCAATCCTTCTTTGCATCGTCGCTATCTTCGGCGTGGCAATGTTCGGACTCAACTTCCTCACCGGTCCCATCATCGCGGAGAACAACAAGGGCGCGGAGTTCGCTCCCCTGCTCGCCGTTATGCCCGAGGCTGAGAACTTCGAGGAAGTAACCTCCACTCTCACGGGCGTTCCCGAGTCCGTTATCGCAATCTACAAGGAAACCTCCGGAAAGGGCTTCGTAGTCCGCGCGAAGGCTTCCACCCAGTATTCAAAGGAACCCATGGAGATCACCTTCGGCATCACCGCCGACGGTAAGATCTGCGGAATCCAGCTCGACGTCTACACCGACTCGATCGACTTCCGCTCCAAGGACGCAAACTATATCACTTCCTTCCTTGAGAAAGACTCCGCCCTTGCCGACATCGGCACCGTTGCGGGCGCGACCTACTCCTCCACCGCATTCAAGAACGCGGTAAGCGAAGGATTCTCTGCTCTTATCACCAACTCCCTCATCACAGAGGGCGTTAAGTCCGACGCTCAGATCCTTCAGGAAATGATCCCCACTCTCGCTCCCGGTATGCTCAAGACCGAGGAGGCCCCCGCTTCGGGCAACATCGAAAAGGCACTCAAGGCAGGCAACGACGCAGGCTTTGCTTACGTTGTAAAGAACGGCGACGCTTCCTTCCTCGCTCTTGTCAACGCAGGCGGCGTATGCAAGGTCTATGACATTACGGGCGCGGACGTAACCGACGCACAGAGCGCTATCGCTGACGAGGCTAAGGCTCACGCTTCGGCTTCTCAGAAGTCCTACACCGATGATCTTACTGCAAAGATCACAAGACTCTTTGAGGACGCGTCAGAGGTTACCCCCATCGAGCTTTCCACATTCAACACCGTTGTTTCGGCAGTTTCCTTCAAGTCAAACGGCGCGGAATACTACGGCTTCTATTCGAGAAGCTCCGGCTACAAGCAGATGGACGTTTACGTAATTCTTGACGCAAACGGCGCTATTGCAAAACTCGATGCCAAGGCATTCTTCTTTGACGAGGAATACTTCCACGTTGACGATACCGTTAATATTTCCGATTACAAAAACAGCTTCGCGGGACTTACTACAACCGGCGAAAACGCCATGATCGCAGGAGCTACTATGACATCGAACGCAATCAAGCAGTCAACAGACGACGCTTTTGCGGCATTCAATGCTATTAAGGGAGGTGCTCAGTAATGAAAAACTTCTTTAAGAACTGTCTGCTTCGCGGCACACCCTCGATGGTGCTTGCCCTCGGCTCGGGCTTCGTTATGGCTTCGAGCGCTGATATCCGTGCGGCTCTCGGTATGGGCGCGGCTGTACTCGTTTCGATGCTTCTGACCTCCATCGTGGTCTCCGCTATCCACAAGTTCATCCCCGCTTATGCAAAGCTTCCCGTTTATCTCATCATCATCACCGGTTTCGTTTCGATCATCCAGATGCTTATGCAGGCATTCTTCCCCATCGTCGTTGATATGCTCGGCGCACACCTTGCGGCTCTCGCGGTAAGCGCTGTCATCTACCGCGACGCAGAGGAGGTTGCGGACCACAACGGCGAGTGGCACTCGATCAAGACCGCTCTTTCCACCGGTATTTTCCTGACCGTGATCATGGTCATCTGCGCTCTTATCCGCGAGATCCTCGGCAACGCTACCATCTGGGGCCGTGAGATCGCATTCCTTGCAAACTACAAGGTAAGCGCACTTGCGGGTGCATTTGGCGCATATCTCGTCCTCGCTTGCGTTCTTGCGGCTATCAAGAAGCTGACGGGCGCACACGAACATCTTGAAGAGGAGGAACACGAATAATGCTTACCATTGAAATGATCTTCGGTATTCTTCTTGCCGGTCTTCTTTCCGATAACTACGCGCTTCTCCACTTCCTCGGCACCGGTGCCGTTATGGAAAACGAGCGCTCGACCAAGCAGTCGGTCGTTCTCGGCCTTGGCACTACACTCGTAATGCTCATCACCAACGCCATCTGCTGGCCTCTCAACACATACGTGCTCGAGCACGTTCCCTATCTGCAGACGATGACTTTCGTCCTCGTTATCCTCATCGTCGTTGAGGTTCTTCACATCATTGCGAAAAAGGTTCTCGATAACTACTGCCACGCGGATTTCGTTAAGTTCGCTATCAACGGCGCGATCCTCGGCCTTTGCATCCACAACGTAGAGCATCATCTCACCTATGTTGAGACCCTTATTACCTCCCTCGGCGTCGGACTCGGACTTATGGTGACTATGTGCGTATTCGCAAAGCTCAAGGACGAGCCCGTTGACGAAGAGGCAATTCCCGCTTCCTTCCGCGGACTTCCCATCGCGCTTCTTACCGCAGGAATGATCGCACTTGCGCTTCTCGCGCTCAACTTCTGATGAAAAAAAGAGATTTTATTCTCATCGCATCGATCCTGATCGTCGCCATCGCGCTCTTCCTCGTCGTTGAACTGACAAAAGAGGAAGGTGCGGGGGTGACCGTCAAGGTTGACGGAGTAAAGGTCGCCGAATATTCGCTCACTGCGGATGGCACCTATCCCCTCAACGGCGGCACGAATATCCTTGTCATCGAAAACGGCAAGGCATATCTCACCGATGCAAACTGCCCCGACAAACTTTGCGTTCATCAGGGCAAAATATCGCGGACGGGCGAGACGATCACCTGTCTGCCCAACAAGCTGACCGTATCCGTTTTCGGTACGGAGGATTCGGTCGATCTGATAAGTTAAAAAGGAGGACAGTATCATGAAAACGAAAAAAGTTGCGTTTTTAGGAATGTGCATTGCGCTTTCAATGATACTGTCCTTTGTTGAAAGCCAGATACCGCCGCTCGTTGCTGTGCCGGGCGTCAAGATGGGACTGCCGAACATCGTAATGGTCTTTATGCTCTACAAAGTCGGAGCGAAAGACACTGCGATCGTCAGCATTCTGCGAGTTATCCTCGTCGGCATCCTCTTTGGCACTCCCCTTTCGATGATCTACTCACTCGCAGGTGCGGCGCTGAGCCTTATCGGAATGATATTGCTCAAAAAGACAAACCTCTTCGCCCCCGTCACGGTAAGCGTTGCGGGAGGAATACTTCACAATATCGGTCAGATCGCAACCGCGTGCATAGTAATGGAAACAGCGCAAATAGCATATTATCTCCCCGTTCTCTTCATCAGCGGAACGATTGCAGGAATACTGATCGGCCTCACCGCTGCGATGATTCTGAAAAGACTTGATAAAATGAAGTTATAAAAAAGAGCTATCGCGTGATAGCTCTTTTTTATTGACTATTCGTGCTTATTTCAAAACGAACTTACTGATGAACTGTCTTGTAAACTCAACTCCTGCAGCGCCAAGTTCGCCCTGCCAGGTCTTTGAATGGGGTTCGATACTCAGATCTCCGTCATAACCTCTTGCATAAAGGATGGAGAAAATGCTGCCCCAATGAAGGTCGTCCATTCCTGCCGGAGGATCTGATACTGCTCTGCTTCCCGCGTGAGTAGTGCCCTTTATGTGGAAATGCGCGATCTTCTCGCCGTAATCAGACATTTCAGCAAGATAGTCCGCGTGTCTGTTATACGCGTGAGAAGGGTCGTATTTCAGCCAGAGATCCGGATTTTCGCCAAGGATGACCTTCCACTGCTCGGGGGAAACGATAAAGTTGTTCCAATTACAGTTCTGAATAGCGATCTTTATGCCGCTCTCGCTTGCCTTTGCTCGCTCGGTAAGCTGACCGAGGAAGTCAATTGCAACGGTATAGTTCTTATAAAGCGAAACCTCATCCGCATAGTTGCATCCGCAAACAAAGGTCCGGGCACCAAGCTCGATAGCCGCGTCAAGTAAAGCAAGATATACGCTCTTTCTCTCCTCATCTATCTTTCCGCCAACGTTGACGTCGTGATTCCAGCGTCCGACGCAAGAAACGTCAATACCCGTGCGCGCGATCTCCGCCTTGATATTCTCTTTGTTCGCTATCAACCTTTCAGCGTCCGCCTGATCGTTACAGCAGATCTCAATAAATTCAAGCTTCGTATTCTTGACGAGATCAAATCCCGCCGCAGTATAGTTGTTTTGTATTCTTCCTATTCTCATATCGGTAACCTTACCTTTCTGACATCAATTTGAATCTATTGTACCATATATTCAAGGATTTGTCAATAAGCAGTAAAATAAAATCGGCAGAGAAAACGAATTCTCTGCCGATTTTCATCAGTAAAATTTAGTCCTTCTTCTTGAAAACAACAGCGGTTCCGAGAAGGGCGATGATTGCAACTGCGCCTGCAATCATACCGCCGCAGCCCTTTTCCGCTGCGGGAGCTTCGGTAGTGGGAGCCTCGGTTGCGGGAGCCTCGGTTGCGGGTGCTTCAGTAGCGGGTGCCTCGGTTGCGGGAGCTTCGGTCTCGGGAGCTACCGTGGTCTCGGGCTCAACGGGAGCACTCAGACCTGCCTCAAGCGCGCTGATGATGTAGGGAGTGATGATATCGTAACCTGCGGCGTTGAGGTGAAGGGTATCGGGAAGGTACTTGGTGGTGGTGGTTTCGAGCTTATCGTTGAGTTCCTTGTTGTTGTAAAGGTCGATGAAGATTACGCCCCACTTCTCGCACGCCTGCTTTGCCGCGGTGAAGTATGCGCTCATATCCTTCGCGCTTCCCTTGCTGTGACCGTCGAGATGGTGGTTCGCGATGAAGAAGAGCTTTGCCTCGGTATTGGTCTTGCTTACGTTGTAGAAGATCCACTCAAGACCGCCGACATAGCTGGTCTGATTCTTCGTGAGAGTTGCCTCGTCCTTGCCCTCGCTGAGAGCTCCGACGGGTCTGTCATATCTTGCGTCGTTAACGCCGCCGTGCATAACGATGATATCGAACTTGGTGTTTGCGTGGGGTTCATACTGGCTGTATACCCAGTTGTCATCGCCTCTCTGGAAGCTTACCTTCGCGCCGCTGACCGATGCGTTGGTAGTGATCGCGCCGGTGAGGTCGGCAATTCTGCCTGCCCAAGCGCGGCCGGTGCGGAAGGGGGATGCAGCATCACCCGAACCGTAGCTGATAGAGTCGCCCATAAAGAGCATCTTTTTGCCATTAAGGGGGCTCGTGCTCTCCACGGTTCCGGGAAGAGTAATATTGTACTTCTTCATATAATCAGCGGCGGTAAAGGGCTGATTGATGGTTGCAAGCTCGATTCCGTCGTCATAAACGCCGGTAGCGGCAACTACGCGAACGTATCCGGTGCCGGGACGCATTCTGTACGCCAAAATACCAAAGCCGTTTCCGATCTCCTGATACTGGATCATATAGTCGATCTGAACAGTGGTAGTACCGTTGCCGTTCTTATCGAGAAGAACCATGTGGTAACCCTGATCGAGAGCAGCGGCAGCGATGTAAACTACGTCGCCCTCGTTAACGGGAACTGCGGGGCAGGTACGGTATGCTGCAGCAGCGATCTCGGCGTTGCTCTTGTCAACACGGCCGGCAAATACCTTGTCGGACATCGGGAAGATGTTTACGAGCTCGCCCTGTGCGGTGGTGGGACGGAGGAAATCAACGTTGGTGCCCGCCTTGTCCATAGCCCCGAAGTAATCCGCAGTCTTGAAGGTCTGGTTAACGGTGATCATAGTGCAGTCGAAGTAGAGCTGCGCGGTAGCCATTCTGATGTATGCACTGCCTGCGGGAACCTTCCACTGAACGATCTCGGTGCCGGGAAGAATGGTGTCGACCTTGGTACAGTCGGCATACTTGACCTGAGCGATCTTCTGCTTTCCGTTTTCGTCATAAGTGGTGAGGAAGTAGCCCTGGTTGATCTGAACGGGACCGAAAGTAACGATGTCGCCTTCCTTGACTTCAATGGGATTGGAAACGTAGTAGTTAGCGTTTCCGGTGCCTGCGGCATCCTTGGTGGAGGGGGGTGTTCCGACTGTTGCCAGAGCATTGTCATAGAGGTTTGTGATATCTGCCGCGCTTGCCATAAAGCTCATCATGGGAACGAGCATTGCAAGAACAAGAAGCGAGCAGACGATTTTTCTGAGATTTTTCATTGTCTTCTCCTTTGTGTATTTGATGATGATTAATTATACCACGAAAACCGTGATTTGTCAATAAAAACAGCCGATCCAAGACCGGCTGTTTGTAGTTTTCTCTTCTCTTTGCAATAACTGCAACTCCGCAGAGGGAGATAACAGCTACCGCTCTGCTTCAAGTTTGAATTTTTTGTACCATATATTCAAAAAATTGTCAATAAGCAGGCAAAACCTTTTGCTTATAATATGATTTTAGTCCTTCTTCTTGAAAACGATAGCAGTTCCGAGAAGTGCGACAACTGCAACCGCGCCTGCGATCATTGAGCCGCATCCCTGCTTTTCTGCGGGAGGTGCTTCGGTGATGGGTTCGGTAGCGGGAGCCTGAGTCTCGGGATCTTCGGTTCCTACAGGAGCAGGAGCCTCGGTGGTCTGGGCGGGAGCCTCGGTCTCGGGAGCGACGGTGGTCTCGGGCTCGACGGGAGCACTCAGACCTGCCTCAAGTGCCTCAATAATGTAGGGAGTGATGATATCGTAGCCTGCGGCGTTGGGATGGAGGGTATCGGGGAGATACTTGGTCGTGGTGGTCTCGAGCTTATCGTTGAGCTCCTTGTTGTTATAAAGGTCGATGAAGATGATGCCCCACTTCTCGCACGCCTGCCTTGCGGCGTCGAAATACTCGCTCATATCCTTCGCCCGACCCTTATCGTGACCGTCAAGATGGTGGTTTGCGATGAAGAAGAGCTTGGCCTCGGTGTTGGTCTTGCTTACGTTGTAGAAGATCCATTCAAGACCGCCGACGAAGGACGTCTGATTCTTCTTGAGGGTATCCTCATCCTTGCTCGCGGAAACTGTTCCGACGGCTCTGTTGTATCTTGCGTCGTTACCGCCGCCGTGCATAACGATGATATCGAACTTGGTGTTCTGATAAGGAATGTACTGGCTGTATACCCAGTTATCGTCGCCGGTCAGGAAGCTTACCTTTGCGCCGCTGACGGCTGCGTTGGTAGTGATCGCTCCCGTCCAATCGGCAATTCTGCCCGCCCAAGCACGTCCGGTGCGGAAGGGAGATATGGTGTCGCCCGCGCCGAAGCTGATCGAGTCACCCATAAAGAGCATCGTCTTGCCACTAAGGGGGCTTGTGCTCTCCACGGTGCCGGGAAGAGTAATATCATACATCTTCATGTAATCAGCGGCGGTAAAGGGCTGATTGACGGTAGCAAACGCGATCCCGTCGTCGTAAACTCCTGTGGATACTATAATACGAGCGTATTCCGTGCCGGGGCGCATTCTGAACGCCAGAACGCCAAAGCCGTTGCCGATCATATCGTACTGGATCATATAATCCAGCTTAACGGTAGTAGTACCATTGCCGTTCTTATCAAGAAGAACCATGTGGTAGCCCTGACCGAGATCAGCGGCAGCGAGGTAAATCACGTCGCCCGCTTTAACGGGAATTGCGGGAGAGGAGCGGTACTGTTCAGCCGCGATCTCGGTATTACTTGCATCTACTTTGCCCGCGAATACCTTATCCGACTTGGGGAAGACGTTTACAAGCTCACCCTGTGCCGTGGTGGGACGGAGGAAATCAACGTTGATGCCCGCCTTATCCATGGCTGCGAAGTAATCCGCAGTCTTGAAGGTCTGGTTTACGGTGAACATAGAGCAATCGAAGTAGAGCTGTGAGGTGCCCATTCTGACGTACGCGCTTCCCGCGGGAACGGTCCACTGAACGATCTCGGTGCCGGGGAGAATGGTGTCGACCTTGGTACAGTCGGCATACTTGACCTGAGCGATCTTCTTATTTCCGTTTGCATCATAAGTAGTGAGGAAGTAACCCTGGTTGATCTGAACGGGGCCAAAGGTAACTACGTCGCCTTCCTTGACCTCAATGGGATTTGAAACGTAGTAGGTAGTGTTTCCGTTGCCCGGGGCATCCTTGGTGGCAGGGGGTACTCCAATCGTTGCCAGAGCGTTGTCGTAGAGGTTGGTAAACTCTGCCGCGCTTACGCCGAAGCTCATCATAGGAACGAGCATCGCAAGCATCAGAAACGCACAGACGACTTTTCTGAGATCTTTCATTGTCTTCTCCTTTGTGTATTTTGGGATAATTAATTATACCACGAAAACCGTGATTTGTCAATAAAAGACAGCCGATCTAAGACCGGCTGTCTATTAAATAAATATTAGTTTTCTTTTCTCTTTGCAATAACTGCAACTCCGCAAAGGGAGATCATAGCGATTGCGGCAAATACGAGAGCGGAGTCACCGGTGGGAACGGGTTCAGCGGGTTCGGTTACCTCGGGAACGGTTACCTCGGGCTCAGTCTCTGCGGGAGGATTGAAGAAATTGTTGTAACCCTCAGCGGTGAAGGGCTGGTTGATGGTAACGAGCTGCTTGCCTGCCTCGTAAACGTCGGTGGGAGCTACGAAACGAACGTATGCAGTCTCGGGACGCATTCTGTACGAGTAGATAACGTGAGTATCGTCGATGGTGTCAACGTTTACCATATACTTGTAGTTACCGTGAGTGGTAGGCTTCTTGTCTGCATCGTAGAGAACGATCTGATAGCTCTGTGCGGATGCAGCAGCGCCGAAGTAGATAACGTCGCCTTCCTTAACGGGAATGTAATCGCAGGTTCTGTACTTAGCGTCAGCGATGTCGCCGCTGGTCGAGCCTCTGCCTTCAAAGGTAGCGTCGGAGGTGGGGAAAAGGTTTACAAGTCCGGTTGCGTTTACGCCGGTGAAATAGGAAATGTCAGCGCCTGCCTTTTCCATAAATGCGATGTAGTCGGCCTTGCCGAACTCCTGGTTCTTGGTAACAAGGGTGTTATCAACGAACATCTGGGAAGTACCCATTCTGAAGCTGTCAACGCCTGCGGGAACGGTCCACTTAACGATAACGGAGTTAGCCTTAATAACTTCGATCTCTACGCAGTCAGCGTACTTTACCTGCTTGGTGTGAATGGAACCGTCTGCCTTGTAGGCGGTGAAGTAGTAGCCCTGATCCACGTGTACGGGACCTGCGGTAATAACGTCGCCTTCCTTAACGTAGATAGGCTCGGAGCAATAGTAGTTTGCGTTGTAGGTGGGCGCGGTGTCTCTTTGCGAACCGTTGGGAGTTCCGCAAACAGCCTTGGATGCGTCGTAGAGGTTTACGAGATCTGCAGCACTTGCCATAACGCTCATCATAGGAACGAGCATAGCAAGCATCAGAAGTGCGCAGACAATTTTTCTGAGATTTTTCATGGTTTTCTCCTTTGCATATTTTGGATAGTTTTATTATACCACGAAAAAGAAATTTTGTCAAGAAAAAAAGACCGCCGAAGCGGTCTTTTTTATTGAATTAGTTCTCTTTTCTCTTTGCAATAACTGCAACTCCGCAAAGGGAGATGATAGCGATTGCAGCGAATACGAGAGCGGAGTCACCGGTGGGAACGGGATCAGCGGGCTTGGTCTCTTCCGGAACGGGCTCAGTCTCTGCGGGAGGATTGAAGTAGTTATTGTAGCCTTCAGCGTCGAAGGGCTGGTTGACGGTAGCAAGCTGCTTGCCTTCATCATATACAGCGGTAGCTATAACTACGCGAACGTATGAAATGTCGTGGGGCATAGTGTATGCCAGAACAGCCTTTCCATCGCCCAGATCATCATACTGTACGAAATAAGGAGTATTAACGTTAGTAATGGCAGTCTTATCTGCGCCATACATAGTGATGTGGTAGGTCTGGCTCGTTGCAGCTGCGCCGATGTAGAGCACGTCTCCGCCCTTTACGGGGATATAATCGGAGGTTCTGTATGCATCGGTAGCAACCTCGCCCTTAGACTTGTCGCATCTGCCAAGGAAGGTCTTATCCGAGGTGGGGAATACGTTTACGAGTTCCTTTGCGGTGGTAGGACGTACGTAATCAACGTTGATGCCCTTCTTATCCATATCTGCAAAGTAATCAGCCGCGGTGAATTCCTGATTTACGGTGATCATCGTGGATTCCTTGAAGATCTGGGAGTTAACTACTCTTACGTAAGCCGTGCCCTCGGTAACGGTCCACTTAACGATTACTGCATTGTTATCAACAACGTCAACAACGGTACAATCAGCATAAGCAACCTTGGCAACCTTAACCGCGCCGTTTGCGTCATAAGTGGTAACATAGTACGACTGACCGGAAAGCATAGGACCAAAGGTAACGACGTCGCCTGCCTTAACGGCGATGGGCGCTGCGGTCCAGTAAAGTCTGTTGCCCGATGCGTTGTCGTTCATATTAGTCGTGGGAGGGACGCCAAGCTGAGCCTTGGAAGCATCGTAAAGGTTGGTGGGAGCGACAGCACCTGCCATAACGCTCATCATGGGAACGAGCATAGCAAGCATCAAAAGTGCGCAGAGCGATCTTGTAATGATCTTCTTCATTATTTTTCTCCTTTTTGTGGCACTCGGCCATTATAGTTGATTTATTATATCACAAATTTAACAATATGTCAACATTTTGGGGGAAAATATTTTGAATTTATAAACAAATGACAAAAGGGACGGAAAGCCGCCCCTTTATTGCTTTTTATTTCTTGCTGATATCAATATAGTCCTTGGCGTAGATCATATGCGTCTCGTGCGTTCCGTCGGTGCGGATATCGAAGACGCGTCCGCCGCGGCGTTCATCGACTCCTCCGATAGCAAAGCCACCGCAAGCATCAAGGGTAAATCTGATGCCGCCGTAAACGCCGTCGGAGATATTGTGGTGCAAGTGACCTGCAGCGATGATCTCAACGTCGCCGCGCTCGAGCATTGTCGAGAATACACCCGAGTTGACCATGGGGCACTGCCACTTTTCGCCGTCGGCACCTATGTAACCCGTCTCTTCGGGGTTATTGACAGCCATCATGATCTCGTGAGGCGGTACGTGCATTACCGCCATCGCGCGGACGGTGTGTCCCTCCTGCGCCTCGAGCTCCTTCGAGAGATTCCAATACCACATCTGCTGCTCGAAGTAGATGGGCTCCCACTTTTTATAAAACGGCTCGCGGTTGGGGAGCATCAGATCCTCGTGACTTACGCCGGGACGTCTTGTTCTTTCCTTATAATGGGAGTCGAAGGCGTAGATCGCGTACTCGACCTTATCCGAATCGTGCGCGAGAACGGGCACCATATAGTTGGTCACGCCGGGGATACCCTCGCTGTGAGAGGAGATGCAATAGGGATAGGACTCGTAGACCTTCTGCTGATCCTCGCCCGAGACCTCGACGTCGTAGTCGTGGTTGCCGAAAATATGCATCCAGGGGATCTGTCTCTTCTCCATCGGCTCGGTGAAGATGTCCATATACTTTATGAATTCGTCGTAGGGCTTGAGCTTTCTGCCGTCGACGTTGTCGCCGCCGAGGATGACGAGGTCGGGCTTCGCCGCCTCGATTACCGCGTCAAGTCCCGCGAGAGTTCTGGGGTCATATTCAAGCTTGTCCTGAATGTCCGAAACCATAAGGATGCGGAACGAGCCGTCCTCACGGAAGCGGAGTGTATGCTTTGTTTTTGGAATCATTTAATTACCTCTTTTCTTTATCAGTCTGCTTTATTACTGTTATTTTACGTACAAGTATGGATTTTTTTGGTTCCCCGCTGATCTTATCGGGATAATTAAAGTCCGAATAAACCAGAAGCGCGCTGTGATCGTCTATAGGCAGAATGCGGGTATAACAGCAGGATCTGTCGTGCGTGGACGGAGAAAGCTCTATTTCGATATGCTCGGTCCATTCTCTGCCCGACACGTCATCGGTCGCCTTGAGATAGATCACGGGTCTACCGTAGGTAGCCAAAGTCACTCCGCATCCAAGCCTCATTATCTGCGGAAGCACGCCGATCTCGTCAAACACTTCCGGCTTCGACCACGTTCGGCAACCGTCCGTCGAACGTGCGATATACGACGCGAAACGGCGCGGACCTCTCGGCGACCCGCTTCTCATAAGCATTACCACCGAGCCGTCTTCCATCAGCTCCATCTGCGGCTCGCAAAAGCCTTCGTATCCGTCAGCCGTGCTGTGTACGCTTTCGTCGGGCGTTATCATAGAAATGCATTCCCACGTTCTCGCCTCGTCCGTCGAGCGGAACACGAACACGCTGTAATCAAGATAGGAATTATTTACGGCCTTCTCGCGCGTTTCGGCGTGTATGTCAAAGCTCCAATGGTACGTGGCAAAATACAGTCCGTCCTCGAGCCGAAGTATCCTCGGAACAGAGCCGCACACCGCCATCATATACGCCGTGGGCAACAGTCTTCCGTCGGAGTACTCGATCAGCGAAAGATTTTTCCATTTCAGATCTATGGGGAACGGACTTTCCTCCCCCGTGATCGGGTCGCGCTCGACTCCCTCGACGTGCGACTCGTATTCTTTTATATCCTCGAGATAATGATATTTTCTGCCTCTGTGGATCGCGACGGGAGTGTAATTCTTTATGTAATCGCTCGCGAACGCGTACTGACAGCGAAAGCCCTTGAATATCTTGCCGTTCTTCAGCGGAGTTCCCGCGGTAAGGATATCACTTTCCCGACGCTCGTGCCAGGTCTTGCCAAGATCGTCCGACACCGCCTCGCCGTAGCTTTTACCCGCGAAGGCCTCGACAGTATCGGGACGCATCGCCCAGGTCACGTGGATCGAACCGTTTTTCGTATAGCATATATCGGGAAACTGATAGTTGCCCCAACCGGTATTCTCACCCTGCGCGACCACACTAGGTTCGCCTATTTCAATACTGAATCTGTTCATGTTTTATAAAATCCCATCAAAAAGCTTGATATTCGCCGCCTCGGGCTTCAGCTCACCCTTCTCGCACTTCTTGATGATCTCGACGATCTTATCGTTGATGGGAGTCTTCACTCCGCACTTGCGGCCCCACTCGCAGACGATGCCGTTGATGGCGTCGATCTCGCAGGGCTTGCCCTTCTTGAGGTCCTGGAGCATCGAGGGCTCGATGGCGCGGTGCTTCTTCATTGCTATCGGAATGAGCATCGTTGCGATCGCGCGCTTGACTGCGTTCTTATAGTAGAAAAGTGCGGTGATATTCTTGCCCTGAACGGGAGCAAACTCCGCACCCGCCGCGTGACCGACGTCGATGCACTCCTTCATACAGCGAATGGCGACCTTCGCCGCCTCCTTATTCTCGGAAACGTCACCGAAAACTCCGCCGACAACGGTGCCAAGACCCGAGAAAGTGGCGTTGATGAGCAGCTTCGACCAACGCGCGCCGATAAGATTTTCTTCCTCGTGGACGGGGCACATAAGCTCAAGCAGGTCTTTTACCTTTTTGAACTGCTCGTCCGAGATGCCCTCCATCTTGCCCATATGAAAGGAAAGCGACGCGGGATCGCTCGTCAGCGTGCATTCACCGGGTGCAGAGAGCGTCGCGCCCCATTCGACAACGCATCCCACGGTGCGGTTAGAGCCGACGATCTCGGCAATGCCCGGCTCGGGCAGACCGTTCTGCAGGGTGACGATAACGCCGTCCTCTGCGAGGAAGTCCTTAAGAGCAGTAACCACCTCTTTATTGAAAAGCTGCTTGGTCATAAGAAGAATAACATCGTATTTTCCGCTCATCTCGTCGGGAGTGTAAGCGGTGACGGGAACTGTCATATCCACGGTGCCGACGATTCGCGCGCCGTTCGTCTGCAAAGCCTCAACGTGAGCCTTGTTGCGGTTGATCAGATCGATCTGACCGCCGTTCTTCGTTATGTACGCGCCGAGCACGGTTCCGAGCGAACCCGCGCCGTAAATTGCATTTCTGCCCATTTTTATACCTCTTTCTATTGACATTTGAGAATCTTTAATATATAATAGCATTATAAATCCAATTTGTCAAGTATTACCGAGGTAATAATATGAAACAATTTGCAAATCTCCATCTCCATTCCACCCACTCGGACGGCGTTTACACGCCCGAAGAATTGGTACAGGTCGCCAAAAGCGAGGGCTACCGAGCTCTTGCGCTGACCGATCACGACACGACAAGCGGAAACGCCTTGGTTCGCGCCGAATGCGAAAAGAACGGACTTGATTATATCTTCGGATGCGAGTTCTCTTCCCCCTGGCGTGAAAAACGTATCAATTTCCACATTGTCGGCTTCGATTTTGACCCCGAATATCCCGAAATGAAGGAATACCTTGCCCAGAGAAGCTTTTGCGAGGCGGAACAGACACGCATCCTTTTCGAGCGCGGACTCGCCGAAGGTCTGCTACACGGTATCACCTGGGACGAGGTGCTTGACTACAACCGTGGCGTGACGTGGCTTTGCAACAATCACGTGTTCAACACGATGAAGGCAAAGGGACTCGCCACCGACCTCGATTATATGAATTTCTTCCACACCGTCTACGGTAAGCGCCGCGGCGAGGTCAAGCCGCCCTACGACTTTCTGCCGATAGACAAAATGCTCCGCCTTATCCGCGACGCGGGCGGTTTTGCCGTCGTCGCGCACCCGCACCGTCAACTCCACGCGATCCCCGAGCTGATCCGGATGGGTCTTTCGGGACTTGAAGTGTGGCATAAGCTCCTGACAGACGAAGAAAGACTCGAGGCACTTGCGCTTGCAAAGGATCACAAGCTCTTCATTTCCGGCGGAAGCGACCACGAAGGACTTTGCGGCGGCTACTATTCAACCTCCGAGCATCCCGAAGAAACCGCCTTCTACGCTCCCGAGCTCTCCCTCGGCACGCAGGAATTCTTCTTCCGCGAGATCAAAACGAGAACGATCGATCCCGAACGAGATGCCGTGATTGAGGAATGTATAGAAAATGAGAAAAACAATGGATAAGATTTTTAAGGCCAACAGAAAAAACTCCGCCAAGCATTTGAAAAACATCTCCCGACTCATTCGGGTGATCTTGAAATCGGAGCAAACTACGGCTATATGAACGGAAAGGAAATCCGCATTTTCTCCAAAAAGGCGCCGAGAAGTTTCAAAATATTTGCACACGATATGCTTGTTTCAAAAATCGATGAGAATGGTAATGTCAATTACACTTTCAAACGCGATACGGAGTCGGCCATATTTACTATATTTGTGCCTCTCTTTGCGCTGATCTTCGGTTGCGGACTCGGCGCAGGAATACTCAAGATATACGAAATGATCCTTTGGATCATACCGGCTGCAGCATTGTTCTTGTGTAATCTGATAAAACCAAAAAAACAACGTGAAGACCTGCTAGACTGTCTGTTGCGAATGATCGAGCTTTCGGAGAAGTAACGCAAGTGCTAACACAGCTTTCTGGGTGTCCCCTCATCACCCGCTGCGGCGGGTGATGAGGG
>JAZSLM010000093.1:0-37518 GCA_045535375.1 Eubacteriales bacterium | reverse complement strand
GCGATGGAAGCTGCGTTCTGGAGTGCGGAACGGGTAACCTTGGTGGGGTCAACGATTCCTGCCTTCATCATATCGCAGTAAACCTCATTGTATGCGTCGAAGCCCCAGCCTGCCTTGCGGGATGAAACGATCTTGTCAACGATAACGCCGCCGTCGAAGCCTGCATTAGCCGCGATCTGACGAACGGGAGCCTCGAGAGCCTTAAGAACGATCGAAACACCGGTCTTCTCATCGCCGTCAACGGTCTTGAGAAGCTTTGTAACTTCAGAGATAACATTGAGGTAAGCGGTTCCGCCGCCGGGAACGATACCCTCTTCAACTGCCGCGCGGGTCGCGTTGAGAGCGTCCTCGATGCGGAGCTTCTTTTCCTTCATTTCAACTTCGGTAGCAGCACCGACCTTGATAACAGCTACGCCGCCTGCAAGCTTTGCAAGTCTTTCCTGGAGCTTTTCCTTGTCGAAGCTGGAGGTGGTGTTCTCGAGCTCGCCGCGGATCTGTGCTACGCGATCCTTGATAGCCTCGGAGTCACCTGCGCCGTCAACGATGATGGTGTTTTCCTTGGTAACCTTAACCTGGCGTGCACGGCCGAGGTCAGCGATGGTTGCGTCCTTGAGTTCAAGACCGAGATCGGAGGTGATGACCTGACCGCCGGTGAGGATAGCGATATCGCGGAGCATTTCCTTTCTCTTCTCGCCGAAGGAAGGAGCCTTAACTGCGATGCAGGTGAAGGTGCCGCGGAGCTTGTTGAGGATGATGGTGGTGAGAGCCTCGCCGTCGAGGTCCTCTGCTACGATGAGGAGCTTCTTGCCCGCCTGAACGATCTGCTCGAGAAGGGGAAGAATGTCCTGAACTGCGGAGATCTTCTTATCAGTAATGAGAATGAATGCGTCGTCGAGAACTGCCTCCATCTTCTCCATATCTGTTGCCATATAGGGAGAGATGTAGCCGCGGTCGAACTGCATACCTTCAACGACCTCGGAGGAGGTCTCTGCGGACTTGGATTCCTCAACAGTGATAACGCCGTCTGCGGTTACCTTATCCATAGCGTCTGCGATGAGAGCGCCGATAACCTCGTCGCCTGCGGAGATGGTACCAACGCGTGCGATATCCTCGGAGCCGTTAACGGGCTTTGAGATGTCCGCGAGGCACTCAACAGCACGGTCGATAGCCTTTTTCATACCCTTGCGGAGAACCATAGGGTTCGCGCCTGCGGTAACGTTCTTCATACCCTCGTGGATCATTGCCTGAGCGAGGAGGGTTGCGGTAGTTGTACCGTCACCTGCTGCATCGTTGGTCTTGGTTGCAACTTCCTTTACGAGCTGTGCGCCCATGTTTTCTGCGGGATCGTCAAGTTCGATCTCCTTTGCAATGGTAACGCCGTCGTTGGTAATGAGGGGTGCGCCGTACTTCTTGTCGAGAACAACGTTTCTGCCCTTGGGGCCGAGAGTGATCTTGACGGTGTCTGCAAGCTTATCAACGCCGCGAAGAAGGGCGTTTCTGGAATCGATTCCGTAGTAAATATCTTTAGCCATAATGATTTAGTTCCTTTCAATTATTCGATAACCGCGAGAATGTCCTTCTCTGCGATGATGGTGTATTCAACACCGTCGAGCTTGACCTCGGTGCCCGAGTACTTAGCCGCGATGACCTTCTGTCCAACCTCGAGAGCAACGGGGATGATTACGCCGTCGTCGTTCTTCTTGCCGGGGCCGACTGCAACTACTTCTGCGATCTGGGGCTTTTCCTGTGCGCTGGCGGTAAGGATGATGCCGCTCTGGGTCTTCTCTTCTGCTTCGACAAGCTTGATAACTACTCTGTCTGCAAGCGGTTTGATGTTCATTTTTCTTCCTCCTGGAGTATAAAAGGCTTTACGCCTCAATAATTTACATTGATTTTGGCACTCTTTTTGTTTGAGTGCTAACTTTCGCCTATAATTGTACTACAAAATCTCAAAAAATCAAGTACTTTTGCCTCGAATTAACATATTGTTCACATAATTTTTAGCACACGAGAAAGGAATTGCCAACAAATTTCGAGCATATCTTATAAAGAGAGGTGATTTGCATGTTAGATTTTGTAAATTCGAGGATTTTGGGCATATTACTGCCTGCGGCGCTTATCGGCGCGGGGATCTTCTTTATTATATATATGAAAGGCTTGCCGCTTATTCGTCCGAAGGCGGTCATTGCGCCGTTTTTGAGAAAGGAAAACAAAACCTGCGGTGTTTCGCCAAGATCGGCGCTGTGGCTTGCACTCGGAGGCGTACTTGGAGTTGGCAATATCGTCGGGGTATCGGCGGCGATATTCTACGGAGGTGCCGGGGCGGTTTTCTGGATGTGTCTTTCGGCAATTCTGGCATCTGTTTTGAAATACGCCGAAACGCTTCTTGCTCTCTCGCGCAGGAAAAACGGCAAGGCTTCATCAAGTGCGGAATACATAAAAGACGTACTCACAGAACGCGGATCTCCCGGGCTCGGTGCTTTTTTGAGTTTCTCCTTTGCTCTTCTCTGCCTTGTAAATTCGCTCTCGATGGGTTGCCTTATCCAGGTGAACGCGATGGTGGGCGTTTGCAAGGATATACTTCATATCAAACCGATCGTAACCGGGATTCTTTGCGCCGTGCTGATGATCACGGTATCCTCGGGCGGGCTGAAAAGAATTTCGGCGGCGACAAACAAGATCGTACCTTTTATGAGCATCGTCTTCTGCCTGCTCTCTTTCGCCGCACTTATATTGAAAGCCGAAAAAATTCCCAATGCAGTAAACGCAATAATTCATTCTGCTTTCGAATGGCGCGGGATGATAGGCGGTATAGGCGGATTCTTTATTTCAAAGAGCGTTCGGCTGGGCGTTATGCGAGGACTTATCAGCAACGAGGCGGGTTCGGGTACATCGCCGATGGCACATTCGGCATCCTCGTCCGATTCTCCCGCCGAGCAGGGATTTCTCGGCATATTGGAGGTTATGATAGACACCGTATTTCTCTGCACGCTGACGGCACTCGTTATACTCGTCAGCTATCCGGATGTTGAGCATTTCGCAGACAATTCCGTGATGATGACGGTTGGTGCATACAGCGCGGCCCTCGGCGGCTGGGTTGAGCCGGTGATGTGCGGACTAGTGCTTCTTTTCGGGCTTGCCACAGTCTTCTGCCAATGCTTTTACGGCAAGCTGTGCCTTTATCACCTCACAAAAAACAAAGCCGCAGAGGCTATCCTGACGCTTCTCTACGGCGTGGCGGCGCTCGCTTCATCACGAACGCCGCCGGGGGACGTATGGAGTCTTGCCGATCTTTCGATCGGTCTTATGACTTTAATAAACGTTTTTGTACTTATCCTTGAAAGAAAAAGGATAAAGAAAGAAACTTTTGCTTATTTCAGCAAGGAAAGATAATATTCCTCGACCTCGCGCGCCATACGCTCGGAGGTGTATTTTGCAAGGTATTTTTCCTTTGCAGCGGCGGAAAGTGTGCGAAGCTTTTCTTTGTCGCGGTAAAGTTCCTCTATTGCATCGGCAAAAGCATCGCGGTCTCCGCGTTCGCAAACGATTCCGCAGCCTTCGGCAATACGATTGTTTCCGGCAAGATCGGAAACTACGGGTACAACGCCGAGGCTCATACCCTCAATCAGCGCAAGATTCGACGTTTCTGTGCCTACCGAGCAATTTACGTTCACATTACAGAGATTCATAAGGGGAGCGATATCGTTGACAAAGCCGCAAATCTTTATTCTGTCACCGAGTTCGTCTTCTTCGACGGCATTTTTGACCGTTTCAAGTTGGCTTCCCTCTCCGACGATCAGAAAATACGCCTTATCTAGTCCGCGTCCGATACATCGTTCTGCCGCGTCTATAAAGGTAAAATGATCCTTCACCGTTTCTACGCGCGCAAAGATCCCGACAACAAAAGCATCTTCGGGAATAGATAGTTCGGCACGAAGTTCGGATCTTTCCGATTCGGAAATTTCACGCAGAGCAGGTGCGCCGTTATAGATCACCTTTATCTTTTCGTGAGGCAGAGCCTCAGCAGCGATCGCATCAGCCGCGCTGTCATCTGTAGCTATCGCGCCGTGGAGCGTTTTTTTCCATTCCCTGGCAAGAATCTGCTTCATCGGGAATTTCATAAGCTTCGGGGACGGCATATCCGAGCAATGCTTGGTGAGAATTATCCTCGGAACCTTCGCCTCGACTCCCGCGAACCTGCCCGTTCTTGACGAATGTGTGTGAAGGATATCGGGCGCGAGTCTTTTGATCTTCTCGGTCAGGAAGCCTTGGAATTCTGGGGCGCTTGAGCGGTCAGCGATTCCGTACGCGGTGACAACCGGTATACCGAGCGCCTCGATCTCGGGGATCAATGCTGCTTCCTCGGGGAGGATAACGCTGTATTCAAAGCGTTCGCGGTCGGCTTTTTCGAGAAGATATCGGAGAAGCCTTCCCGCGCCGCCTATATTTGAATCGGTGAGGATGTGGGTGACTTTAATTTTAGCTGAGGACTGCATAGGTCTTTACGCTTCCCTCGAGCACGGGCTCGGAGCACATTACTGCATGGATATCACCGCTGCAGGAAACAAAGGAAATATCGATCTTTCCTTCAACGGCATTCTTCAGAGCATTACCGTCCTCAAAGATATGACAGAACTTCTTTGCCGCAGTCGCAATAACCTCGTCCGCGGGAAGGACGTCCTTTTCATCCGCCCGCTCCCAGAGGAGTCTTGCGGGAGCGGCATATTTGGTCTCAAGCGCGTCGATGACGTCTGCAACGACTGCGCCCGCCGTGGGAAGCTTGCCCGCGCCCTTGCCGTAGAACATTGCGTCGCCGAGCATATTGCCGCGGATGAGGATGCTGTTGAATACGTCGTTGACGTGCGCCATCGGGCAAGAACCTTCAACAAATTCGGGTGAAACGGTTGCGTAGATGCGACCGTCCTCGAGCTTGCCTGCTCGTCCGATCAGCTTTACGGAACAGCCAAAGGACTCGGCGACCGCAATATCCGTGAGAGATACGTCGGTAATGCCCTTCGCTTTCAGCATATCCATGGGGATGAGCTTACCGTAGGAAAGTGCGGCAAGAATCGCGGTCTTGCGCAATGCGTCGGTGCCCTCAACGTCTGCGGCGGGATTAGCCTCGGCATAACCGAGCTTCTGCGCGTCCTTGAGGACTTCCGCATAAGTGCATCCCTCGTTGGTCATACGGGTAAGGATATAGTTGGTAGTTCCGTTGAGAATACCGCAAATGCCCTCGATCTCGTTGGATGCGAGGTCGTTGATAAGGGGACGGATGATCGGGATACCACCGCCGACGCTCGCCTCAAAGAGGTAACGAACGCCCTTCGCTCTCGCAAGCTCGAGAAGCTCGTCGCCGCAATCGGCAACGACAGCCTTGTTCGCGGTTACAACGCTCTTGCCCGCCTCAAGTGCGGCACGCGTGAAGTCGGACGCGGGGTGGATTCCGCCCATAACTTCAACAACAACCTTGACCTCGGGGTCGTTAAGAATTACGTTGAGGTCGGTAACGACGCGGTCTGCATAGGGAGTATTCGACATATCGCGGATCTCGAGAATATATTTGAGATAGACCTCCTCACCGAGGCGGGAAGCCAGAAGCTTTTTGTTTTCTTCAATAACCTTGGCAACGCCGCTTCCGATAACGCCGTAGCCCATAAGTGCAATGTTAAGCATGTTTTTTTGCTCCTTTTTGTTTATTACCCATTATAATATCACATTTTTGCAAAAAAATCAATAAAAACTATTGAAAAAGTTCATTTTTTATGATAATATTTATATATATCATCATTTGTTAAGGAGAATTCCATATGTCATCACCCATCGGAAGCAAACGCACGGTCAAAATCTTCGTGCTCTACCTTCTTGAAAATATAAATTATCCCCTCGAATACTGCACCATCAACGACATTGTTATGCAGACCGATTACGTCATGTTCCTCGATTTTGCAGAAAGCTTCAACGAAATGGTTGACGGCGAACTGATCGAATCCTTCGAGGAGGACGGACTCACCTATTACCAGGTCAGCGACAAGGGACGGATCGTGGCACAGGCGTTCAAGTCCGACGTTCTTTCATCCGTTCTCGACTCCGCAATGACGGCGGCTCTGCGCTATCTCGACTTCACAAAGCGCGGCATCACCACCGAATGCCGCATTGAAAATGTTGATCCCAAAACGGGGAAATGCTCCGTTTATTGCTCGCTGACGGAAAAGAAAAAGGTCATTTTCGAGGCGACTTTAGTCGTTGACAGTCTTGACCGCGCGCGCCGTATGAAGGCAAACTTCGACGACCGCCCCGAGGTCATCTACCGCGGATTTACCGCGCTGATGGCGGGCAACGTCAACTTCCTTTTTAATTGATTATGAAATACGAACTTATAGTTGCGGGCGGAGGTATGAGCGGTGTTGCTGCCGCGGTTACTGCCGCCCGTAAAGGTATAAAAACGCTGCTGATCGAGCAGACCGCAATGCTCGGCGGTCTCGGAACTTCGGGGCTTATGACGATGATAATGACCTCGCGGCGTTGGTTTTACGGCATCGGCAAAGAGATCGTTGACCGCCTTATCTCCGAAGGAAACGCGCGCGTGATCGACGATTATCCCGTCAAGGATTACGACCGCATTCCCTTCGACGCCGAGGCAATGAAGATCGCGCTTGACGATATCGTTCTGAAAAGCGGAGTTGATCTGAGGCTTTACACAAAGATCATCGGAATTGAGAAAAAAGATACTTCCATAGCAAGCCTTACCCTCTCGGATGCCATGGGCACGTCAAGCGTCGAAGCTGACGTTTTCATCGACGCAACCGGCGACGCGATGGTCGCGTATTTTGCCGGCGAGCAGTTTGAATACGGTGACGAAAACGGAAACGTACAGGCGCCGACGATGACAGCCTACTACGCGGGCATCGACTTTGAACGCTACGAGGAATTTCTAAAGACCTACGAGGGAGGCGACGCCATTCCGAAGGTCAATATGATCCGCGATCTCATTCCGAAGGCAGTAGCCGACGGGGTCGTTTTGGTCGAGGACTATCACCATCCCGGAATCTTCCGAATCAGCCCCGCATTCAACGTTGGCGTTATGAACGCGGGACATATATACGGTGCAGAGTGCCTTTCCGCGGAGGGCTTGACCGATGCCACGATCAAGGGTAGACGGATGGCGCGGGAATATCTTGAATTTTACAGAAGATACATACCCGGCTTTGAAAAGGCTTATATGACGAACACCTGCTCCTCGCTCGGTCTGCGCGAGACGAGGCGTATTGTGGGAAGATATGTTACCACATTTGATGATAAATCATCGTACAGAAAATTCGATGATGCAATAATGCGCTTCGACGGCGGTGCGGTCAGCGACGTTCACGCGTCTTCTGCTGATAAAAAGGCTTATAAGGCGTATTACGACCTTTTCAGCCGCCGCGAAGATCTCCGCGAGGATGATTTTGCAACTCTTCCCTACCGCAGTCTGCTTCCGCAGAATACTGATAATCTCATCGTCGCGGGACGCTGTATATCGGCAGACAGAAAGGTTCAGGGACAGATCCGCATTATGGGCTATTGCTTTATGATGAGCGAAGCCGCGGGACTTGCCGCCGCTCAGGCGATCAGAAAGAATATCTTTCCCCGGGACATCAACGTAAAGGAACTGCAGACTGATCTTAAAAACAACGGAATAGAAACATTATAATAATTTGGGAGCTTCTTGTCGAAGCTCCCTTTTTCACGTTATTATTTTTTATTTTGCTTATCAAACGCGGGGTTAAAGGCGTAGAAATTCTTGCCGTCGAGTTTATCCTGTACGACTCTCATAGCGTCGCCGAAACGCTGGAAATGCACGATCTCGCGCTCGCGCAGGAAGCGCAGGGGATCGGTGACGTCGGGGTCGTCGGAGAGACGGATAAGGTTGTCGTAGGTCACGCGCGCCTTCTGCTCCGCCGCCTGCGATTCGGCGAGGTCGGCGAGGACGTCGCCCTTGATTCCTACGTATTTCATATCGAAAGGCACGCCCGACGCAGCGATCGGATAAAGTCCCGTGGTGTGATCCACATAGTAGGGTTCAAAGGGAGTTCCTTTGATATGCTCTACCGAAATGTTCCGCGTAAGCTGATAAATGATTGCCGCGATCATTTCCAGATGGGCAAGTTCCTCCGTGCCGACATCCGTAAGAATTCCGACAACTTCGTTATGGGGCATACCGTAGCGCTGGTTGAGATAGCGCATCGAAGCGGCGAGTTCACCGTCCGGGCCGCCGAGCTGACTGATTATGGCAGATGCAAGCTTCGGATTGGGATTCTTGATCTTTACGGGGTACTGCAGTTTCTTCTCATATATCCACATATTCCGTCCTCCTCAGTTCGCCGCGTATTGCCAGGGCCAGGGTGCGCATTTGTCGCTCGATTCGCCGCAGACGCCGTACATAGTCAGCATACCGTGCCTCGACTCGTACTCTGCCGCGATCTTCGCGCGCTTCGCTCTCAGTGCCGCAAGATATTCCTTTGCCTCGCGGCATTCGGGGTAAACGTCGAGATAAAGTGTTACCTCGATAATTGCAAAATCGATCTGCCGAAGCTCTGCGATCAAGTCGTTATTTTTTTTGCAAGAGCAGGTGTCTTTATCCATTGCATCTACCTCCGCGTCCGACCTCGAGGGGCAAGTCAAGGGTTGAGAACAAGGTCCCTCTCTTAAGCGCGCGCTCGTGGTCATAAAGGCAGTCGAAATCCTGAAGCGGAGCATAAACGCTTCCGTGAGGGCGATCGTGCAGTCCGTAACGGCTCGAAATCCCCCTACCGCATTCGCCCTCCGCACAGTCGCCCGCGCGGCGGTAGAGCGTTTCGCCGTAGCTTCCCTCGATCTTTGTTCTTTCGGAGCTCTCGTGAGGATGACGGTCGCCGTGTCTGTGCCTGCAAGAGGGACAGCTGACCTCGAATCCAGCAGCTCCAATATTGTGTTTATTCATTATCGATCTTCCTTTCTTTGCGTTCTCAATAGTATTTTATGCAAAAAAAAGAAAAATGTCACAAAGAGTCGAAAACTTACTTCTTCATTTTATATAAAAACGCCACAAGCCCCGTGTTTTAACGGGGCTTTATGGCGATCAAAAATTAAATTCTTTGATTACTGGCGCTGCTTTCTTCTCTTTTCGTAGCACTCACTGCAATAAACGGGCTTATCGCTCGAGGGCTCAAACTTGAGCTTTGCCTCAGCACCGCACTCGCTGCAGGTTGCGTAGAAATACTGGATCGCGGGACGGTTTGCGTTCTTCTTAGCGTCGCGGCAAGCCTTGCATCTCTTGGGCTTGTTGGTGTAACCCTTTTCAGCATAGAAAGCCTGCTCGCCTGCGGTAAATACAAACTCGTTACCGCATTCTACGCAAACGAGAGTTTCGTCAACGTATTCTACTGCTGCTGTTTCTTCGATTTCGGTACCTTCGACCTTGACTTCTTCGTCGTACATGTTCTACCTCGTGTAAAAATATGTGATAATTGCCCGTCGGCGGACTCACACCGCCACCTTTGTGATTACAACGCTCTTTTTTAAGCTATTCGAGCATATAAACGGCTTTCGCCGTATTATTTAAGATAATAAGGTACGCAACTTGCGCTTGATACGTGAAAGCGCGTTGCTGACCGATTTTTTCGTGGAGCCGAGACTTTCCGCGATCTCGTCGATGCTCATTCCGGAATAATGCATCCACCACACCGAATTTTCATATTTTGAAAGATTCTCTCTAATAAACGCGCGGAGCTCTGCCGCGTTCTCCTTTTCGATCACCGAATCCGCAGGAGCACCCGAAACGAATTCCGAAGGTTCAAGCTCATCAAGCGGGATAACGACAACGCCCGCGTTCTTCTTGAACTGGCGAAGTGCCGAAACGAGTGCCTTGCCGACGCAGATCTTGGCATAAAGTCCGAAGCTTACGTTTCCGTAAAGAAGCTCGTAGCTCTGCACGGCACGGTGAAAGGCAAGAAGCGCCTCTTGGTGAAGTTCCTCGAGGTCCTGATCGCAGAGATCGGCCTTGTAAGAGGCTACCGATGCATCAAGCATAGGTTTGTATTCCTCCGCAAGGCGCGCGAAAGCATCCCCATCCCCTTCCTTGGCAAGAAGCAACAAGCCTGTGTGAGATGCGGACATGAGGCTCTTCTCTTTTTCGGGAGTGGAATAATGCGTCACGTAAACCTCCACGGAAAAATGTCACTTGACCAATATGCATAAATCCGCTTATACACATTATACCATTTTTTTTGAAAATGTCAATAGATAAATTCAACTTTTTTTGCGAAATATTCAAAAAATCTTAAATTTCCGCCAAAATGTTCATAAAATTTGACGATTTTCTATTGACAAACGGGCGAAAACGTGATATAATATGTTCATCCAATCATTCGAAAGGGATATGCGATAATGAGCATCGAAGAAAAAGTTAAAAAACCTCATATGATGCGACTTGCTATATGGGCGGGACTCGTCGCCGCGATTTGCGGAATTGCCATTTGCTATCACAAATTTGTCGATACGCAATTTGCGCCCGCGGCATCTGCTGCTTGTGTGATATTCATTGCCGCTTTCGCGTTTTATCTGTTCGGTCTATGGCATTATTTTACCGATAAAAGTTTTTCCGGAAGTATAATTCACTACAAAGCCGATTGCAGAATTTACAAGATAAGTGCTTTTGAGCGAAGAATGGAGACACGCATTTTTGTTGAAATGACCGTAGAATGCGACGATGGCACAACAACCGTGCACGAAGAAATGCTTTCAAGTGCTCTGTCGAAAAAGATCCCCTACCGCGAAGGCGACCGAGTCTATCACATCAAGGGCGCAAAATACACCTGCCGTTTTCCGCGAAACGATACCGAAAATAAATACGAGCCCATAAGCGTCATATGCCCTCTTTGCGGCGCAATTCATCCCCTTGGAACCAAGACTTGCACATTCTGCGAGAATGATCTGCCGTGGGATCCGCAAGAAAAATGATGATCTCAACAAAGGAACTGAATATGAATACGAATAATATAATCAAAAAGCTGATATTGCGGAAGTTCGTATTATGGGGAATAATTACCGCCGTTCTGTTTGCCGTGTGCTATTTCTACCACAGCAAAGCCGAAACAAAATTTTCGCCTCTGATTTCGATCGCGCTGCTCATTTTGCTTTCGTTTATTACATTTAATTCTCTCGGAATTGCCAACTATATCCGCGACAAAGAATTCTCAGGAAGAATAACAGAGTTAAAAGTCATATCAAAGCGTTATATGAATAACGCGATTGACAGAGATGTTCAAAAAAGAACTTTTGTTATGATGTCCATCGAATGCGATGACGGTAAAACTATCAAATTCGAACAGATGCTTCCGGAACATGAAACACGCATCATTCCCTACCGAGTTGGCGACCGTGTTCTGCATATCAAAGGCGCGCCGAATCTCTGCCGCTTTCCCCGCAATGATACGGAAACTAAATACGATCCCATCAGCGTCATATGCCCCATATGCGGCGCCTGTTTGCCGTTGGGAACAAAGGATTGTCCTTTTTGTGAAATCGCACTGCCGTGGGATCCCGCAGTTAAATAACATTTCCGCCCCTTCCGAGGGCGGATTTTTTCATCATTCCCTTGACTTGAAGCCTATAATGTGGTATTATATTAATAACACTTATCGGCTTTAAGTGCAGAAAACTTGCAAATAAACCAAACAAAGGAAATAAAACTATGTCTAAGATCAAGATACTCTTTATCGGCAACAGCCACACCTATTACAACGATATGCCCGCGATCGCGAAGGATATTTTTGCGGCGGCGGGGCTTGATGCTGAGGTAACTATGCTCACGCAGGGCGGAAAGTGCCTTGACTGGCACTACGAGCAAAAGCAGACCCGCTTCAATATTCTTTACGGCGGATACGACTATATCATTCTGCAGAGCAAGGCGTCGAATTTCGATCCCGAATCCTATCTTGAAAACGGCAAAAAGATATATGACGAATGGATCTCGCAGACCGATGCGACTCCCATTGTTTACATGGTCTGGTCGAACAAGGGCAAAAAGAAAGAACAGCCTGCGCTTACCAACGCAAACGTCGAGCTTGCAAAGTATATGAACGGCAGAGTTGCTCCCGCAGGCGAGGTCTGGCAGACCGTTCTCCGCCGCCGTCCCGCTCCCGAGCTTTACCGCGAGGACGGAAATCACGCGACTCCCACCGGATCATATCTCGCCGCGGCTTCGATCTTCTATGCTGTCACGGAACGCCGCCGAGCTCTCCGCGTAAACGAGGGTGACGAGACTCATACCCGACTTGGCATTGACGAAAAGACCGCCGCCGCAATTCATACCATAGCTTGCCGTCTGGCACTCGCATACAACGATAAAGAATGAAAATAGGAAATACAAATCTGCCGCACGGTCTTCTTCTTGCCCCGATGGCGGGAGTGACCGACCGCACTATGCGTCATATTTCTGGCGAGTTCGGCTGTGAATACGCCGTAAGCGAAATGGTTTCGGCAAAGGCGATCGTCTACGAGCAGGATGCCCGCCCGAGTGCTCCTGTCCGAACCGCACAACTTTGCAACATCGAGGAGGGAGCGATCCCGACCGCGGTTCAAATCTTCGGCTCGGAGCCCGAATTTATGGCAGAGGCGGCGCGGCTGATATCAAACAGCGCGTATCGCGGCTTTGAGGGCGCACGTCCCGATGCGATCGACATAAATATGGGGTGTCCTGTAAAGAAGGTCGTTCAAAGCGGCGACGGAAGTGCGCTGATGAAGAATCCCGAGCTTATCCACCTCATCACAGAGGCTGTCGTGAAAGCCTCTTCCCTGCCCGTCACGGTCAAGATCCGTGCGGGGTGGAATAAGGAAAATAAAAACGCTGTCGAATGCGCTCTTGCCGCAGAAAGCGCGGGCGCGGTTGCGATATGCGTGCACGGCAGAACGCGCGATCAGTTTTACTCCCCCGGAGTAGATCTTTCGATAATCGGCGAGGTCAAGAGCGCGGTCAAAGTACCCGTAATCGGCAACGGTGACCTCTTTTCCGCCAAGCAGGCAATGAAAATGAAGACCGAGACCGGATGCGACGGTTTTGCGCTCGCGCGCGGCGCGATGGGCAACCCGTGGCTTTTCGGTCAGATCGCGAATGTACTTGAAGGCAGAGATTTCGTTTATCCCTCGCACGAGGAAGTACAGGCAATAGCCGAGCGCCATCTTGATATGGCTATCTCGCACAAGGGCGAACGCCGCGGACTTGCCGAAGCGAAGGTCGTTGTGTCACATTATTTCCGCGGGATACGCGGCGCAACGCGCGCAAGATTTGATTTTATGAATTCGATGACTTATGCGGAGGCGCACGACGCGCTCGTCCGTGCTTTCAAGGAAGCAAACGAGGAAGAATAAGCGATAAGGAGGTGCCGTCGTTTGAAATATGAAAATATGAAGCTTGAAGACCTGTTTCTGCTTGCAAAAAAGGGCGACGGCAGGGCCTTTGAGCAGATAGTTCTGGCAACCGAAAATTCGGTATATAACCTCGCGCTGTCGCTACTGAAGAAAAAAGAGGACGCCGAGGACGTCACGCAGGAAACCTACCTGCGGCTGTGGCGGACTTCGAGTGATCTGAAGATCGAAAGTTCACTCAAATCATACATACTTCGTACGGCGCGGAATCTTGCACTCGATCTCATACGCAAGAACTCGAAGCGTGAGGATGCAGACACGGTCGTTCAAAGTGACGACGGTGAATTTGAGATAGATATTGAGGACACCGATTCCTCGTCGCGCCCCGACGTTGCTTATCTGCAAAAGCTCGAGACGGAGGCGGTGCGGGAAGCGATCGGAGAATTGCCGACGGCGGCGCGGGAGCTGATAATCCTGCGCGACGTTGAAGGTCTATCCTACTCCGAGATCGCAAAAATGCTCGGTATAGCCGAGGGAACGCTGAAATCAAAGCTGTTCCGCGCGCGCGAACGACTGCGGAAGATAATTCTTTCAAAAAATATTTTATAATTTTATAAAACAACGGAACTTTTTATTAAGCACGACGTCTGTATATATGAAAACAAAATCTACGAAAGGAAAAGGCTATGGAAAAGACCCCTTCATGTAAATATTTCCGTCTGATGGCGGATGAATATATAGAAGGCGAGCTGACCGCGGCGGAAATGCGCGATCTTGAAGCGCACCTTGCCGAGTGTGAGGAATGCCGCAAAGAGCTTGAAGAGCTCCGCGCGCTTAAGGAAATTCTTCACTCTGCAAAGGAAGAAACGCCCGTGGGACTTCATTCCCGAATAATGGCATCGATCGTATCCGAACCCAAGCAGAAGCCGAGACGCAAAGCAGCCTTCTTCCGCTCCGCCGCAATTTCGGCTGCTTGCCTTATGCTTTGCATCTCTCTCACTGCCTTTATCGCAATGATACCCATGTGGCGCGGAAATGCCGGAGGCAACGCCGATCTGCCCGAGGATCCCATCTATGCTTCGGGCGGTAACACAGCAGATGAATGCAGCACGATGTTAAAGTCCGAATCTGTATCTACGGCTCCTGCCGACACAAACATGGAAGCCGAAGCCACATCGATTTCGGAAGAAATGCAGGTTCCCGAAGTAGGGATGGGCGAAACAGATATGACACCCGAAGCAACGGCAGTTCCCGAAACCGAAGTTGCAGCCGAGATGGCTCCATCTACCGAAGCTCCCGCTACCGAGGCAGCCCCTACCGCGACACCAGAAACGACCAATCAATATTTCAAAGGCGAAACAAATTCGGATGCTGATAAGCCCACAAACGACGGTAATGGCACACACGCAATGGAGGTTCCGCAAGCCGAATCATCCAAAGCTCCGGGAGGCAACGAGATCACTCTTGCGCTTCTTATAGTTTCGGGACTTCTGGCAATCGCATCCTTTATTGCATTCCTGATATCACTTTCATCAATAAGAAATAAACCCTCAAACAAAGGAGATCAAAAATGAGCACCACACTTAAAGTCTGTACCTTTAATCTTCGCGTTATTGCCGAGGTTGACGGCAACAACATTTTCCACAACCGCAAGGGCAGAATTCTTGACACCATCAAGGAAAACACACCCGACCTCATCGGTTTTCAGGAAGCCGCTTCCGTGATGAAAAAATGGCTCGGCGACGAGCTCTCTCCCCTCGGCTACACCGTTGTAGGCTGCGGTCGCGGCAAGGATTACCGCGGTGAATCCACATGCATCGCCTTCAAGCGCGATGATTTTGAGCTGATCGCGCTCGAGACCCGCTGGCTCTCTGCTACTCCTCTTGTTCCCGGCTCTCGCTACGCGGCTGACCAGAGCTCCTGCCCCCGCGTTTATACTGCCGCAACTCTCAAACATAAAGATTCCGACGAGATCTTCATTTTCCTCAACACCCACCTTGACCACAAGGGTTCCGAGGCAAGAAAGCTTGGCGCGCTTGACGTTGTCAGATACCTTTCCGAGCAGGGACTCCCCTGCATTATCACGGGCGATATGAACGCTCATCCCGGCACGCCCGAGATCGAGGCATTCACCGCTTACGAGATCAACGGCAAGCCCGTTATCGATGCCACCGCAAGCCTTGGCGGTACCTTCCACGCCTTCGGCAGATATTCTCCCGAAAGAGCACCGAAGATCGACTATATCTTCACCGATCTTCCCTGCGATATTTCCAAGTCCTACATCGTGACCGACACCCCCGCAGACGGTCTTTACATATCCGACCACAATCCCGTTTGCGCGTTTGTGGAGTTAGCTTAACGATCTTCCCTACAGCACCGAAAAGGAGGACAGAATGAGAAAATTATTCGTATTTATTGCCCTTCTTCTCTTACCGTGCTTGTTTTTATCCTGCTTCGGCGGCGAGGGTGAAGACGTTAAAACCGTTGAAGACTCATCCGATTCTGCTGTTGCCGAAATACCCGAAAGCACCGTCGAAGGCAAGCTCAATTCGGATAAAACCGTCACGCTGCTTGACTCCCTTTCGGAGTATCTCACAGACGAGGGATATGTCGGCACTACCGAAGAGGATCTTAATTCTATCATATCTCGATACAGCTACCAAGGGACTCTGATTTCCAAATTGGTTGACGGCGCGGTATACGATGGCACTGACAACAGCGGAGGGACTCAAGCTTCGCATCAATATTTCGGTTATCACTGGCATTACAGTTACCCCGAGAATGGAGAAAGTATCCATTACAATAATTTCTACACGCGAGTTCCGCTCGAAGGATTAACCCTCCCTTGCAGAATAACCTTTGATGATACGGTTTTTGATGCATTGAAAAAGTTCAGTCTTGAATTTAATCCCGACAGTTTTGTTTCCGACAACCAAAACAACCGAATGAAAGCAACTCTTCTTACAAGCAAAGAAGCATCGCTCATATTCTACAACTACAATTATTCCGACCTTGCAGATTATGAGTACAAATATGCCTTGTTGTTCACCGATATCTACTATTTTGAACGGTGGGACGGAGTAAAATTTCCTTATACACGCGAGCTGTCACTTTATTTTGACGACTCGGGCAAGCTCTGCAGAGTTTGGATGCAGATTTCATCATAAATAGGAGACGATAATGAAAGTCGACAAAGAAATATTAAGCGGTAATATCGAAGTGCTGGAAATCGACGGTGATCGCATCAGAATAGAGCGAGAACTGAGGGATACCCGCCCCGATCGGGATTGGTTTTATTGGTCGTTCCGCGTAACGGGTGCGGCGGGAAGGACTATTACCTTTGAGTTTCCTCACAAAAGCCGCGTAGGCTATTGGGGCGCTGCGGTCTCTCACGACCAGATCCATTGGAGCTGGACCGGAAACAAAAAGATTAAAGTTTTTGATGACGAATCGCGCATCGAATCCTTTACTTATACCTTCGGCGAAGATGAAAACGAGGTGTATTTCGCTCACAATATGGTCTACGTACCCGCCCGTTTTGAAGCGTTTTGCGCCGCAAACGGATTGAAGATCGAGGAGCTTTGTCTTTCAAATAAAGGACGGAGCGTTCCATTTGCGCGCTTCGGCTCGGGCGAGAAGAAGATACTTCTGACCTCGCGCCATCACGCTTGCGAAAGCACGGGTACTCACGTAATGGAATCGGTATTCCAATCCTTCATTGACAATCCGCTCGAAGGCTACGAGATAATTTGCGTGCCCTTCGTGGATTACGACGGCGTAGTGGACGGTGATCAAGGAAAGCACCGTCTGCCTCACGACCACAACAGAGATTATCCATTTGATGGAAGCGAGAGCCTATATAACACCTGCAGTGCGATCCGTCGGTATGTCGACGAGAATCCGATCATATTTGCATTCGATTTCCATTCACCCAAACATCTTGGAAATATTAACAACAAAGAATCTATTGTTTACAATATGGAAGAGGATCTGCCCCGTTTTCAGCGCTTTTCGAAAGTATTGCAAAGCAAGATCACCAAAGACTCTATTCCCTACGATCCCGTCAACGACGTGCCTCCCAACACCGGTTGGAATCAGGATACCAATCAGACCTTTGCAAGATATATCGCACGAAAGCCGGAAAACCACCTTGCCTTCACCTTGGAAACCCCGTATTTCGGTGAAAAGGACGGAAGCGTCGTGGTTAACGAGAACTCTATGCGCGAGCTTGGCAAGTGCTTTGCTGATGCGGTGAGAGATTATATTCAAGAAATTGGCCAATAAAAATCAGCGTTCCCGATTTGGGAACGCTGATTTTTATTTCGTTTTTCTTAACGCAACGGCAAGAGATACGATGAATATAACGATTCCGATCGTCAAGCTCACGGCATACGCCCAAGCCTCGTCGGGCAGGGGCAATATCTTCGCCCAGAGATAATTCGCGGCGTTGAATGCGAGGTGGAAGGAGATGCAGGGCAAAATTGACTTGCATCTGAAATACATCCCTGTCAAAATGAGTCCGGAGATAAATGCATACGTGATCCAAAGCAGATCTCCGTGCATAACGGCAAAGATAAGCGAGGCAATGGGAATCGCGATCCATTTCGGTGCGAATCTGCCTATTCTGTCGCCGATAAGTCCGCGAAAAACTGTTTCTTCGAGGAGGGGTACGAGGAATACTGCCTTGAACATAAGCGCGTTTGAGGGTTCTTCGTATTTCGCCGAGGCGTCGATATACGATTCTACTATTTCCTCGGGAATCGGAAGCAGAGGAAGAAGCCCACTATATGCAAGATTAAGTCCTGCGCCCGCTAAAAATGCAAATAGCAAGACCGATCCTTTGACCTTTCGTATTCCACCGTGGGTGAGCATTTCCGGGAATGACTTTTTGTCTTCAAAAATCCTTGCGCAAATGAGAACGAGTCCCCAAAGCGCGATAATCGTCGCCGCGCAGTCAACGCCCTCGGGCAGAACCGTGGCAACAATGCTGATAAACAAATACGCGCCAAACCAGCCGAAGACTGCGCCGAGCGACATCAGTTTTTCATTTTTCATCGGGAACTCCTTTCCGTAATTTTGAAATAGGTTGGCTTGAAAAACAAGCCAACCTTTATTACTGTATTTTAGTCAAGATACTCAAGCGCATCGATGCCCATCATAGGCATCATTCTTGTTACGAGAACACGATATCTCATGTATGCGTGGTAGTAGATACCCTCTGCGAAGAGTTCGGGGGAAACGTTGATCTCTTCGGGAGTGGTTGCGCATCCTGCGGTCTTCATAAGAGCGAGAAGTTCGTCATTTTCGGGAAGAACGTCCCAGATGATCTGGCGGATCTGCTGCCACTTAGCCTTAAGGTCTGCGGGATCGATCTTATCCATGATGCTGGGATTGTTGAGCTTCTCTACCTCGGGGATCTGCTCAGCCGAGAAGTGCTTGTAGATCTCGTTCCAATCGGGAGTATCCTTGGTGGGGTTGAGTTCTTCTACGCGGTCTGCGATATTGCGGTAGATCTTGTTGATGATGAGTGTAGCAACGCCGACCTTCTTGCCGTGGAACTCGGGCCAGATGCCGCGGGCGAGCTTGTAGCACTCCCAGTAGTGGGAAACGACGTGCTCCGCACCCGATGCGGGTCTGGAGGAAAGAGCAAGCTTCATTGCAAGACCGGAAAGAACGAGAGCTTCCATAATTGCTCCTGCAGCTTCCTCGTCACTGCCGGTAACCTTATCGGCAAGAGCAACCATCTTCTTGACCGCGGTCATAGTAAGCTCTGCGATCGCGGGGCAGTAATATTCGCCGGTGAGAAGGTTGGAAATTCTCCAATCGGCAATTCCTATGTACTTTGCCACCATATCGCCAAAGCCCGCAGCCTTGAGCTCTACGGGAGCCTTTGCAAGGATCTTGGTATCAGCAAGGATGACCATAGGCTGACGGACGAACCAGGATACCTTGAAGTTGTTTTCAATGATGGGAGCGGTATCGGATGCGAAGCCGTCCATCGAGGGAGCGGTCGCGAAGATACAGAACTTCTTATCCTTTTCAAAGGAAGCAACGCGGCAGATGTCGTTGAGCGAACCGGTGCCGCAGGAGATCACGCCGTCAACGTCGTCGAGAAGAGCCTCGACCTCGCGAACCTGCTCGATGCGGGCGTACATCATATTCTTATAGATAAGTTTCTTTACGTTAAATCCCGAAGCGTCAAGAGCCTCGCAAAGTCCCTCTGCGTTTGCAACGCCGAGAGTGTTTTCATCGGCAACGAGAAGGATGTTGGTGGGAAAACCTGCATCAAGCAGGATCTTACCGGTATCCTTTGTCAGACCGCTGTAGATCTCAACGACCTTGGTGTCAAAGGTGTGCTCTCTGCCGCAGGGGCAGTTTTCAAGCGATTTCAGAAGATTTTTAAGATCCATTGTTGTACCTCTTAATAAAAATAAATTATCCATATAATTATATAACGAAAAAAGCAAAAAGTCAAGAAAATATAATGAAATTTTCTTGACTATTGCCCGATTATGCGGTATAATTTCAGTAGAAGCTCCACGAGTCGGTACCAAGCAAAATTTCGGGGATCTCGATTGATTCCCGTGAATAGTGCAATGCTCCTGCGGTTGGATCAAATCCCTTTATAGCATCAATTGCTGCATGCAAGGCTCTGGATGACGCTTCAGCGGAAGAAATATCTATTCCCGCATCGCTGATCACCGCGGCAAGACTCGAAGGATAGGCTTCATCTCTCACACGGTTCAGAAGAACGGATGATACCGCGAGCATAACTGTATAGCTTTCTCCGCCCGCAACGGATTCAGCCGCCGCGGCAAGCAAAAGCACTTCTTCGCTTTCCGCTCTCGCAGGAAAAGAAAAGACGAAAGCCAAAACCAAAGCAAATATTAAACAAAACTTTTTGATAATCATCACCTCAAAAATATTATACCCCAACACCAAAAAAACAATGAGGTAAAAAATGCATTATGACGTTATCGTTACCGCAGAAATAAAGCAAGACGTTTTCAAGCCGAGCGGTGAAACAGTTGCGGAGCACCTTCTTTCAAAAATATTCGGTTCAACCACAAAGGTCGTATCCGAAGGCACGCTTGCATCGGCAAAGGATGGGCGTATTTCGCTGAAATTCAAATCTACCAACGACCGAGAAAATGAAATATCCTTTTCAAAATCCGATCCCGCACTTATTTCCTTCCGCCGCGGCGAGACCTCTTTTCAGGACCCCGTGACGGTATTTCTCGAAGAAGGAAAGCGTCACAGGTGTATAACCAAGGGTACCGGCGGGGAAAGGATCGAATTTACGACGCACACGAAACATCTCGAAAACCGCTTGCTCAAATCGGGCAAAATGATCCTCGAATATTCCATAGAGGTCTGCGGTGTCGGGGTTGAGCATACAAACATAAAGCTTACCGTCGTTCACGATAAAAGTAAGGAATAAATTTTTGAAAAACTATTGCCAAGAGCACTTAAAAATAGTATAATTATATAATAAAAATATACGGAGGTTCCGATATGGATTACTCAAAGAAAACAGAACTCAGAATTATGTCTCACAATATCTGGTGCGGTCCCGTTTACAACCGCGATCTGCACATGCGTGATATCTATATGCGCTATCTTCCCGACGTTCTGGGACTTCAGGAAATGACGCCGAATCTCTACGAGTCGCGCATCATTGACCTTCTTTCCCCCGAATACGAGCTTCTCACCCACAAGGAGGCAGAGGGCTTCACCGACAACACTCCCCTGCTCATCCGCCGCGGTATGTTCGATGTCATCGACCACGGTTGGCATCTTTTCACGGGTCTTAACAACAGGCAGACCAAGAGCCTCGCGTGGGCTGTTCTTCGCCGCAAGAGCGACGGAATGCAGTTTGGCGCTATCTCTACCCATTTTTGGTGGCAGGGCGGTCCCGAATCCGATCTCGCGCGTGTCGGTGACGTTGATCAGATGATGATATACGTTAACTACATGAAGCATAAATACAACGTACCCGTTGTTGCAATGGGCGACTGGAACTGCCGCATCGGCTCGCTTCCATACCGCCGTGCATACGAATGGGGCGGACTTGATACCCGCGTTTGCGCAACCGAATTCTCACATCTCACCGGCACACACCATCCTTATGCGGTCTATAATGAGGCAACCGGCGAATACGAGGGCGGTCCCGCACCCAAGGGCTCGCAGCTTTCCTCGATCGACCACATCTTCCTCTTCGGTCACGAGGGATTTGACGTTAAGGAATACCGCGTAGTTCTCGAGCAGGATGCGCTTGACGTGTCAGACCACTGCCCGATCTACATCGACTGCAACCTCAAGGAGCTTGCCAAGCTTCCCGAGAAGCCTGTCACCCAGTACATCCCCAAAGAAACCAAATAAAATATGTCCGAACAAAACAACGTAAATCAGGAAGAAAAAAGGCACCTCACAAGTGCCGAACGCCAGAAGCTCTATCAGGAAAAGGCAACCGAGAGGCGCATTGAAGAATATAAAAAGCGCAAACGTGCAAGGTTCGTCAAGATCGCGCTGATCGCTCTCGCCGCGCTTTTACTCATCGGTGCAGTGGTTGCAGTCATTCTGCTCGAAAAGAACGTATGGGAGCCCGCACGCATCTATGCGAGCGCAAACGAGCTCTATGCCGCCGAGGAATATCTCGATGCATACGAGATATATATAAGTCTCGGTGGATACAAGGATGCCGCGGAGATCGCGTCGACCTGCATCACCAAGAACGCGCAAAAGCTTGCGGGACGCGATGACGTTATCGTCGGCACCTCGGTATCGATGCCTTGGTTCAAGATAGACGAAAACGGTGCTATATCCTTTGTTGAAAAGAAATATAAGGGTGCAGAAGAAATTGTTGTTCCCGATGTATTTGACAACGTACTCGTTATGGCAGTTGCCGACAAGGGATTTTTCTACGCCCCATTCGAGAGCATCATTCTTCCGCCCTCCATAAAGCGCATTGAAGCGCAGGGATTCTTTGCTTGCTCTTCGCTCAAATCTATCACTCTTCCCGATGAAATCGAATTCATCGGCGAAAAGGCTTTCGAAGATTGCACCGCACTCGAAAGCATAACACTCCCGGCAAAACTCAAAGAAATAGGCGCGGCATCCTTCCGCAATTGCAACGAACTTATAGAGATAGTCTTCCCCGAAGGATTTGAAACTATCGGCGCCAGAGCCATCGCATCCTGCGAAAAGCTCACTAAGATCACCCTCCCGTCCACACTTTCCGCTGTCGGAAACAAGGCATTTGAGGGTGACGAGGCACTCGCCACCGTCGTTTATAACGGCACCAAATCAGAACTCACCGAGCTTTGCTCGGGTTATGAAAATGAAATAATTCTTTCGGTCAAGGAGCTCATCTGTAAAAAATGAAACACACAGCATCACACAAGCACATCAAACTGATCTGCATCAGCGCAATGTTCGCCGCGCTCGTATTCGTCGCAACCTTTCTCGTAAAAGTCCCTCTTCCCGTGGGATACGTTCACGTCGGTGACGGAATCGTATTTCTCGCTTCCGCGCTTCTTCCACTGCCCTACGCAATGGTAGCCGCCGCTGTCGGAGTCGGTCTTGCCGATCTATGCGCAGGCTATGCAATATACATACCCGTCACAGTTCTCATCAGGATCGTACAAGTTCTCTTCTTCTCGCGCAAGAAGCCTATGCTTTGTTGGCACAATATTATCGCGCTCGTCGCTTCGATACTCATTTGCGCCGTCGGTTACTGGGCGTTTGAGGCAGTATTCATGTACGAAAGCGGTATGGCTGCTCTCGCAGGCGTTCCGTTCAACCTCGCACAGAGCGCACTCGGCGCGGTCATCTACATAGTAGTAGCCAAGACTGCAGGCAAGTGGCTCAAAAAGGCAATAGAAAAATGAAAATTCTTGTAGTAGGAGATATAGTCGGGCAGACGGGCGTTGCCTATCTGCGCTCGAATCTCCGAAAGATCAAGCAAAACTACTCCGCCGATCTTGTCATCGTCAACGGCGAAAACGCCGCTGAGATCCACGGCATCGGTCAGAATGATGCCGAAGACATCTTTTACGCGGGTGCAGATGTCATAACGACGGGCAATCACGCCTTCGGCAGATACGATATCTATTCCTATCTTGACGACGAGAAGTATATTCTCCGCCCCGCGAATTTCCCCGGAAGTGCTCCCGGTCACGGTCACGTTATCATCAACGCGGGCGGCGCAAGAGTGCTCGTTATGAATCTTCAGGGCAACGTTTCAATGAAGGTCGCCCTTGCGAATCCCTTTGAGGTCGCCGATTCGATACTGAAGTGCGAGGCGGGCAATTACGATATCGCGGTTCTTGATTTCCACGCCGAAGCCACGAGCGAAAAGCTTGCGATGGGATATTATCTTGACGGACGCGCATCGGTCGTTTTCGGTACGCATACGCACGTTGCAACTGCGGACGAGCAGATCCTTCCCCGCGGAACGGGTTACATCACCGACATCGGAATGACGGGACCCGACGTAAGCATCCTCGGCGTTGCGACCGATTGCATCATCAAGGGATTCATCACGGGTATGCCCCAACGCTTCCGAGTCGCCGACGGCAAAATCACCGCCCACGGCGCGCTCTTTACCCTCTCGGGCGATAAATGCACGAGGGTGGAGAGGATCGTTTTTTGAATTAAATAACGCAAAGGACGGAAAATTTCGATTTTCCGTCCTCTTTTTTTCAAAAACCTATTGACAAATGCGTTACAACCGTGTATAATGTATATATACAGTTGTAACGGAGGTGATCGTGTGACAGTTCTTATCGACGTAAAAAGCGGTGAACCGATCTACAATCAGATATATTCGCAGATAAAAAACCAAATAATCAGCGGGGAGCTCAAAGAAAACGATATGCTCCCGTCGATACGCGGTCTTGCCAAGGACCTGCGCATCAGCTTTATCACCACCAAGCACGCATACGAGGAGCTGGAAAAGGAAGGGTTTATCTATACTCTTCCGGGAAAAGGTTGCTTTGTTGCCCCGAAGAACACCGAGATCTTGCGCGAAGAGAATCTCAAAAAAATCGAAAAGCATATTGAAGATATCGCCTCGCTCGCCTCTTCCTGCAATCTGAGCCGTTGTGATATCATCGAAATGATAACGTTCATTATGGAGGAAAAAGAATGAATGCACTTGAAATAAGAGATCTGACCAAATCCTTTAAGGATTTTCGTCTTGATAACCTCACCCTCACCCTGCCGAGCGGATGTATTATGGGACTTATCGGCGAAAACGGAGCAGGAAAAAGCACGACGATCAAGCTGATACTCGACATAATTCACAAGGACGGCGGAAGCATCAAGATCCTCGGAGAGTATAACGATAAAAATATTGCGCTGACGAAAGAAGACATCGGCGTTGTTTTGGACGAAGTCGGTCTTCCCGAATGCTTAAACGCAAAGCAGGTCGGTAAGGTGATGAAGAACAGCTTCAAGAATTGGGACCAGAGCGAATTCGAGCGTCTGCTCAAGAAACTCTCTCTTCCCGATAACAAACCCTTCAAGGATTTTTCGCGCGGTATGAAAATGAAGCTCGGCGTTGCCATTGCAATGTCGCACGGTGCAAAGCTGCTCCTTCTCGACGAAGCAACAAGCGGACTTGATCCCGTTGTACGCGATGAAGTCGTTGAAATGTTTTACGATTTCACAAGAGACGAAAACCATTCGATACTCATCTCCTCACACATCGTCAGCGATCTTGAAAAGCTTTGCGATTACATTGCGTTTTTGCACGAGGGCAAGCTGCTTCTCTGCGAGGAAAAGGATGTGCTCCTTTCAAAATACGGAATCGTACATTGCACACCCGAACAGCTCTCGGCACTCGATCTTAAGTCGATCAAGCACACCAAGGTAACGCCTTACGGAATCGAGACGATCGTTCTACGGGATAAAGTACCCGAAGATTTCAAAATCAGTCCGATAAGCATCGAAGAACTCTTTCTGTTTATGGTAAAGGAGGCAAAATAAATGAAGGGACTTATTCTTAAAGATCTCTATATGACGGTCAAGTACTGCAAAACCAACATCATAATCTCTTTGCTCTTTTTGTTTTTATCACTTGTCAACAGTGAAAGTCTCTTTCTTTCATTTTATCCCGCTCTGTTGTGCGGCATAATCCCCACCAATCTCTTGGCTTATGACGAAAGAAGCAAATGGCTTCATTACAGCCAAACTCTTCCCTACACTCCCGCGCAGATCGTCAGCGGAAAATTTATTATTGGACTTATTGCGCAGGTTGCTATACTGATCCTTGTCGGATGTGGACACGCGGCAGTTATGATCACCGGTGGAGCATTTGATATCATCTCATTTGCGATCTTTATGATGTTTATGCTGACTATGTCACTGATATCCTCATCCATAAGCCTCCCTTTTATATTTAAATACGGCGTTGAAAAAGGCAGACTTGCTTATTACGTTATGGTCGGAATCGTCTGTGGAGGAAGCGTTGCAGCCTCTCAATTAATGACGGAATCGCCCGAGCAGGAGATAAATCTTTTCGGAGTATTGCCGATCGTATGCCTCATCGGCATCGGCATATTCGCCCTCTCCTGGTATCTTTCTATCGTCTTCTATAAAAAGAGAGAACTATAAAAAAGAATGCAGATCCCGAAACCAAGGGATCTGCATTTCTATTATTTGAAGATTGTATTGCTATGCTTTTTCAGCACCAGATAAAGCGGGATTCCTACCGCAAAGACCGAAATGATCTCGCCGATGCCGACGGTCAGAAATAGGAACGGAAGTGCCTCGGGTGCGCCGTAAACGAGCTTGACCACAAAGGGGATCACTATCATATTGGCGAGTGCGTAGGGGACTGGAGCAAGGTACGGATGCTTTTTCAGCGCACGGCAGCCAAACATTCCGACAAGGCTTGCAAGCGAGCCGAAAACGATGTCCCAAAGTGCGCATCCCGTCAGCAGATTCGCCATAAAGCATCCCAGCGCAACGCCCGGGACTGCCGCCGGCGTGAATATCGCAAGGACGCAGAGTGCCTCCGATAGCCGAAGCTGGATCGCCCCGCTGCTCATACCGAAAGCCGCACAGAGGTAGGTAAGGATGACGTAGATAGCCGCGATCAGTGCCGCCTCACAAAGAAGGCGGATGTGTTTTTTGTTCTTTTGCATTTGTATTTCTCCGTAGTTTTGTTTTAGGTGAGGATGGTTTCGAACTCACCGCGCCATATTATAGCACATTCCGCGATTTTTGTCAAGTTTTTTCGGGAAAGGTATTGCAAATTCGCAAAAAAAGGTATATAATATTACTATTGTGAACAGAGTAGGAAAACCTGCGTTAAAATACACACGGACGGGGAGTTGCCGTGTGGGATAAGAGCTAAAAAGCTCGCTTGGGTCGACCGCATCCCGCTGTTGCTACGGGAAATATTTTTGTTTCCTCCCGCCGCACAGAGTTACTGTTTGCGAAGGGAGGTTTTTTCTATGTCAACAAAAAAAGAAAAGGGACTGCGTAATATACGCATTCTGACAACTGCCGCAATGCTCGGCGCGCTGAGCGTCGTCATCGGCATCTTCTGCAAGAATTTTCTCAATTTCGGAAACGGGCTTTTCAGAGTAACCTTTGAAAACTTTCCGATCATTATGTCGGGTATCCTTTTCGGGCCCGCAGTCGGTGCTGTGACGGGAATCGTTTCGGATATGGTCAGCTATTTTCTGTCAACACAGAGCTTTGCCATTTCTCCGATAGTGACCCTCGGCGCGGCACTCGTGGGAGCGGTCAGCGGTATCGTTTCCAATTACATTATTAAAAAACGCGGTGCGGCACAGATAATCGTTTCGGTTCTCGCCGCGCACGCAGTAGGTTCGCTGATCGTCAAGACCTTCGGCATTTACGCGTACTACAATATGTCCTACGGCATGTTGCTTCTTTACAGAATACCGACTTATGCCGCGATCATTGCAATCGAAAGCTTCTTCCTTTGCCTCATCTTCAGGCACAAGGCGTTCACGAAATACACGAGGTGACAAAATGAATTACACCGAAGCACTCGAATACATCCATTCTATCTGCTGGACCTTCACAAAACCCGGGCTCGAGCGCATCTCCGCGCTCTGTGAAAAGCTCGGCAATCCGCAGGATGAGCTGAAATTCGTCCACGTTGCGGGAACGAACGGCAAGGGCTCGTTCTGCTCGATGCTCGATTCCGTGCTCCGCCACGCGGGATACAGGACGGGACTTTTTACCTCTCCCTATATCAAGGTATTCAACGAAAGAATGCAGTTCTGCGGCGAGAATATTGCCGACGACGAGCTTGCCGAGATCACGGAATACGTCAGGCCTTTTGCAGACTCGATGGAAGACAAACCTACCGAGTTTGAGCTTATCACCGCGATTGGTTTTGAATATTTCAAGCGCAAGAAATGCAATGTCGTTATCCTTGAGGCGGGAATGGGAGGCAGACTTGATTCGACGAATATTATTAAGTCCTCTCTTCTCTCGGTCATCACGGGAATCTCGCTCGATCACACAGCCTTCCTCGGCGACACTGTCGAAAAGATAGCGGCTGAAAAGGCGGGCATAATCAAAGAGAACGGCTCGGTTCTTTTCGGCGGCAATTCGAAATCAGTCGAGGAAGTTATCAAAGCTAAAGCCGTAGAGATGAACGCCGATTATCACTTTGCCGACAAATCGGGGCTTGAAATCGTTGATTCCGATCTTTCGGGCAGCACCTTCAATTATCTCGGATTTAAGAATATAAAACTCCCCTTACTCGGTCTTTATCAGCCGTGGAATGCCGCAAACGTCCTCTGTGCTCTCAAAATACTCAAGTCCAAAGGATTTACCGTTCCCGAAGAAGCAGTCCGTGAGGGACTCCTTGCGGCTCGCTGGCCCGCGCGTTTTGAGATCATCTCACACGATCCGCTCATCATCTTTGACGGCGCGCACAATCCCGAGGGTATCGAAACCGCCGTGGCAAGTATCAAGAGATATTTCGGCGACAAAAAAGTCTGTATCCTTACGGGAGTTATGAAGGACAAGGATTACAATTATATTGCCGGCAAGTTCGCCGAGATATCGGACCGTGCCTTTACCATAACTCCGCAGAATCCCCGCGCGCTTCCCGCCGATGAATACGCAAAGGTTTTGGAAGGCGTCGGAATTTCTGCCACCTCATATTCATCTGTCGCGAACGCACTTGACGAAGCAAAGCAATATGCAAAATCATCTGATACCGCGCTTCTCTGCCTCGGCTCGCTTTATATGTATTGCGAAGTCATAGAAACTTTATAAAACGAACAAGAACTCCGTTGCCGAGGCAACGGAGTTCTTGTTTGTTTTATTCAAAGTATACGCAAGCAAAGAGCCATGCGTTCTGGGGCATAACGTCCGCAGGGATGGTTGTATTATCGAAAATGTAGTCGGGAGAGCTCTTCTTGAACCAATCGCCTTCACCCGCATTTTTAAGGATGTAAATAAGTTCCTCATTGAGCGGAACTACGCCATACTTCTTATCGGCAACCTCAGAATAACACTTATTGTGGTTATTGGGATAGAGATTTCTGTCGATGAAGATAGCATCATTATAGGATTCTTTCTTCAGAAGTGCGCCGTTTTCATCATAGAAATATTTGCCGATATTGGTAAGCTGCGCGATAGTCTTGAAGGGATCGAGGTATTTCGTGGACTGTGTGATCTTTACGTAAAGCACGGGGCCGTCCGCAGTATTGAGATGGTAATAGCCGTCCTTTTCATTGTAAACAACGTTGATCTCCTTCGTTCCCGCCATGGTCGAGAAGTTGATCTCGATGGGAACGTACTTCTGAGTACCCGTGGGCGTTTCGACCTGCTCCGAAGGAACCATTGTGGGGACAAGCTGCTCCCAGGTGCGTTCAATATCCTTGATCTCGATATCGGAAGCCTTGACAATCGTGACTGTGCATTCATTGACCGAAGCAGAAGTGGAAGTCAATCCCAATACCACCTTGCTTCCGACGGAAGAGTGCAGGAATTCGTGTATAAGAACACCGTTTTCATCAACATAGCCGGTATTGTTCGGAGTAACAAAGAAGCTTCCTCCGTAATAACCGACCTCTACCTTATCGGAATCGGTGTAAATGTGATATATAGCGCCTTCCTTGGGGACAAAGAAGAGGTATCTGATCTTGCCCTTTTCAACGGGAACGCGAACAGAACCAATATCAACAGTATAAACACCCGCAAGAACGGTAGCTGTGTCGGTTGCGCCGGGATATACCATCTCGGGATCCGTTGCCAATGCCACAAGCTTAATTTCAACAGAGGGCGCCGCTTCATTGACCACATACGATTTACCATCATCCGAATCAACTACGACCGTGTATTCACCCGAAACGAGCTTTGCGACAGCTTTGCCGTCTTTATTGGTGCTGATCTTTGCCGCCTCGTTGTTTCCGCTCATGAAGATCACCTCAACGCCGGACATCGGGGAACCAAAACCGTCAACAACGGTTACGGTATATTCGGTCTTCGGGATCTCGATCATGGGGATCTCTTCGGTCTTGACGGTTACACCGCAAACCGTGCACGCAATATGCTTGGAACCGATCGAAGACGTGGTTGCTTCTTTGTCAACGATCCATTCGCCTTCGGTATGTCCTTTCGCGGGGATAGTTTCCTGCGCTTTGATCACGACATTACATACCGAGCAATGCTTACCTTCGGTAATTCCTGCCTCGGTGCAGGTTGCTTCCTTGGCACTGTCAGTTACCTCGGTGTGTCCCTTTGCAGGGATAGTTTCCTGTGCTTTGATTACGGCATTACATACCGAGCAATGCTTACCTTCGGTAATACCCGCCTCAGTGCAGGTTGCCGGCTTTGCTTTATCAACCACCTCTTTATGGCCCTTTGCCGAAAGAGTTTCCGTGTTGACCGTCTCACCGCACTTGGTGCAGACTCTGTGTCTGGATCCGGTTTCTGTGCAAGTTGATTCTTTATCTACGATCCACTCACCGGGAGTGTGAGGAGTAGCGGGAAGAACCTCCGTCTTGATGGTTGCCTTACATACGGAACATTCAAGATGCTTGCTGCCATCTGCGGTTGCGGTGGCTTCCTTATCAATGATCCATTCGCCGTCTTTGTGTCCAAGAGCCGGGATAGATTCTGTCTTTACAGAAGCTTTGCAAACCGAGCATTCAAGGTGCTTCGAGCCATTTTCGGTGCACGTTGCGGCTTTATCCTCTATCCACTCACCGTCGGTATGAGCAAGCTTCGGAATAGCCTCGGTCTCTTTGGCTCCGCAGGAACAGGTTCTCTCATTCAGACCTTCTTCGGTACAGCTTGCAGCCTTGACGGTATTCCAAGCACCGAAAGAGTGAGTGTGGGGAGCCTCTGTAGTTTCATCAGCTTTTGTAGTTTCGGGTGCCGAAGTAGTATCAGGTGCCATCGTAGTTTCAGGCGCCGAAGTAGTATCAACTACCAACGTAGTTTCGGGTGACGCGGTGGTTTCATCAACAGGCTCAGTGGGCGCATCGGTTGCGGGAGTCTCCGTAATTTCAGAAGCTGTCGTTTCGTCGCCGGTTTTCTCACAAGATGAGAAAACCAGTGCGACAGAAAGCATCAAGACGATAAATATCGTCATTATCTTTGCATTTTTCATAATTTTCACCTATTAAGGATTGGTAGGCGCTCCTATATACTGATAATAGTAGCAAACCTTTGTCCAGGAATGATCGACGTCATCAAACGTATATTTGTTCATAAGAGCCTGAAGGATCTCCGCGAGCTTCGCGTCAACGGGTACGCAACCGCTTCTTTCGGGATGCTCGGGATCATCAACAGCAAGCTTTGCGTATTCCGCGATAGCCTCGGAATAATCATCTCCGCCGCCATGGTAAATACCGGCAAGAACGTCATCAACTTTATAATCAACGTAATACTGATCATAGAACTCGCCCCATTCGAGCTTGAGCTGTTCCTTCATCTGATCTCCGTAAACGAGCTGATAGTACATAATGTAAAGATCGTTTTCGGTGTACTTAAAGTTAAATCCGTTCATACCTATCATTTCAAGAATGGTGGAACCGAACACGGGAGTATACTGAGTGAAGTCGGCGTAAACAATGGAGCCTACACTTCCGTCCTCGCACAGTTCGTGATAGTAGCCGTCGTCGCCCATAATAACGTCGATACCGCCGGCGACGGTCTCGCCAATGGTCACGCCGTCACTCTCGATAAAGGTAAAGTAACCGGGCGAAGCAAGGGTAAAGTGATCGTACTGTTCTGCAATGAACTCAACGGTGAAGGTGAAGGTACCCTCCTGATATACGTCATAGAAAGCAATGTCTATATAGTAATCTCTGCCAGCCTCGAAATACACGACCATCGAGCAGTTGTTGGGATCGGTATACATTCTTTCGCCCGCCTCGTATGTGTAATACTCGGTTCTGTCGGGATTGAAGATCCATGCGTCAACGAGATACTCGCTGTCAGAAGTAATGCGGTATGCACCGGACTTTTCGGGAACGAACTTATACATCAGTCCGCGGGGCATAATAGGTCTGTCGTAGGTAACAACGTTGTCTTTTCCCATTTCAGCAATGAAAGCAGAATGAGCGGCAAGACCGCGGATGGGGTCGGCGAGCTGCTCTGCTCCGCCGTATACGTCGTAATAACAGCACATCTGAAGCCACTGCTTCTCGTTCTCAACCTCAAGACCGCAGGCAAATGCCACTTTCTTGAGAAGCTCGGCGAGGTTCTTATCAACCGTGCAAATACCGTTGATAGTAGCGTTTGATGCATAGTTGCAATACTGAACGATCTGGTCATAATAATTAACGCCGTCGATCACAACCTGACCTCCGTACGCGAGGTCATAAACGGAAGCTTCGGAGAAAGGAGTTTTGTATCCCATAAGATTTGCAAGAAGAAGAGGACCGTCTGCAGTTCCGACATGGTAGTATCCGTCCTTCTCGTTGAATACTATGTCAACGTAGTTTGCATAGCCGTATCCGTCTGCAACACGCTCGGTAGCGCAGTTTCGGGGAATGTAGCTTGCAACATTGATATCCTTCTTATCGCAGATCTCAAAGTTTCTGATATAAACGCTGTCCTCACCTATGCTGTCGCTTGTATCCTTGATATAAGCAATGGCTATAGTATATTTACCGTCCTTGATGGCAACGTAGGGGAAGCAAGTCTGCCAATCTGTGCTTTCGCCCGAGATCTGATAGATCTGAACGTCGTCTATAATAATATGAAGCACATCGGCGCCGCGTTCGCAGGATGCAAAGTAATCAAACTTGATAGCCTGACCTGCCTTGAGTTCGACGTCAACGTAAATCAGAGCGCTTGTGCCGTTTGCTTCCTGGTTGGTGTTGACAAGGCACTTTACACCGTTCTTATCGGTAAGAGTGAAGTCCCAGATGGTATCCTTGTACTCTTCACCGGTCTCAGCACGGTATGTGATACCCGCGCCGTTCTTGCCGTTTATGGCAGCAGCGACCTCTGCGGGGTCGGGCATATCGGTATCGGGCTTGGGGATCTCAACAAAGGAGTGGAGAGATTCTTCAAGGCGCTGAACGTAATTTTCAGACTTAAAGTGCTCGAAAGCAGCAATGAAGGGAGCCTCGGAGATGATCGCGCCTTCTTCGATAACGGTAATGGTTCCGTAACGGTCAATGACTACCGAAGTGGGATATGCCGCAACACCGAAAGCATCAACGAGCGCGGTATCCACCTTTGCCATCGGGAAAGCAAGGCTGTTTGCCGACTTATATGTCTTGATAGCATTTTCGTTGTCGCTTGAATAGGGGTTGAGCGCGATGATCGCAATATCGTCCGAATACTGCTGATATACGCTGTTCATATAAGGGAACTCCTCCTGACACCAGGAGCAGTTGATGTACCAGAAGTTGATAAGTACAGCCTTCTTGGTCTTGAGGGTTTCGGCAAGATTGAAGGTCTCGCCGTCAACAGTCTTGACGGTGAAGTCATGCATGATATCACCGAGCTTGAACTTGGTACCCGAAAGGCTTCCCTCGGGAATAAGCTCTGAGGAAAGAGTGATTTTTGTCTCGCTGCCTTCAAGAGGATAGCTGTCGGCGAGATCATAACCGTTCGGAACCTCGGTGAGAACCGCATGATAGGTCGTGATATTAGTGGGAAGGCTGAAGGAAGCAACGCCGTTTTCATCGGTCTTCGCATAGCCGTTCATAACGGTAAGGGTTGCATCCGAATAGATAAGTACAGTAATGTCCTTAAGCTTGAGCCCGCCCTCGCTGACCACCTCAACGGTAAAAGGTGCTTTAGCTACGTCGGAACCCGGCGCAGTTGTATCGGGTGCAGACGTTGTCACATCGGGCGCCGCAGTTGTCGAATCGGACGAACCGGGTGCCGTTGTTTCTTCACCGCCGCTCGGCTCGCAGGCGGTAAGACAAAGTCCGATAATCATGAGCATTGCCAGAAGGAATGACAATGCGCGTGTTGTGGGGATCTTGATTCTTTTCATTTTGTTCTCCTTGGGTTTGATTGTGAGCGGTAAAAGTTAATATATCAAAAGAAATTATATAAAGCTTTCACTTTCCGCAAATGTACATACGCATTATTTTATCATAATTTTTTATGATAGTCAAGTGTATTTTATATAATATAATATGATATGAAGCAATATCTTTCATTTTAATAAAAAAATTTACACATCGTCTGCAAAATGCTAACAGCTTTATTGACAAAAAACGCGCGGTGTGCTATAATTATTGCATCATTTTAGGGACAGGAGAAAGAAAAATGAAAAAAGAAACTTCCAATCTTTCACTGCGCTGGCTCTATATCGCGCTGTGCACCGTGTGCCTCGCATTCGCGGGGATCATATACGCATGGTCGATACTCAAGGTTCCGCTTGCCGATGAATTCGGCTGGAATAACACAGAGTTGGCTCTCAATTTCACCCTGACGATGTGCACCTTCTGCATCGGAGGATTTCTCGGAAGCCGCATTTCAAAGCTCATCGGCGCCAATCTTTCGCTGATCGCGGCGGGGCTGCTTGCGGGCGGCGGATTCGTCATCGCTTCCTTTATGCAGGGATCGATCGCACTGCTTTATATCTCCTATGCCGTCCTTGCGGGACTCGGCATCGGAGTTGCTTATAACGTCGTGATCTCTTCGGTCAACGCCTGGTTCCCCGACAAGCGCGGATTCTGCTCCGGATGTCTGCTTATGGGATTCGGTATGACCTCGCTCGTTTTCGGATCGATCCTTGACGCGCTTTTCGCAAACGAGGCTATCGGATGGCGAAAGACCTTCCTTTTCTTCGGCATCATCATGGCGGCAATGATCTGCCTTGCAGGCGTCGTTATTCGCAAACCGGCGGCTGACGTCGTTTTCCCCGAAGGCAAAAAGAAAACTACAAAGAAGAAGGAAAGCTTTGAAGTAAAGGATATGTCCCCGCTTCAAATGCTCTCACGTCCCTCTTTCTGGATCAGCTTCGTATATATGACTTGCCTTGTCGCGGTCGGTAACTCGGTAATCAGTTTTGCAAAAGATCTTGCGCTCTCAACGGGCGCGAGCGCGGCACTTGCCACTACACTTGTAGGCGTACTTTCAGCTTGCAACGGACTCGGCAGAATTCTGACCGGCGCGCTCTTTGACGCCGCCGGTAGAAGATTTACCATGATCGCGGCAAATGTCCTTTCAATCGTAGCTGCAGGCACAACGCTGCTTTCGGTAATCATTGATTCTCTTCCCCTCTGCATTGTCGGACTTTGCCTTGTCGGACTTGCATACGGCGCGTGCCCCACGGTCGGATCGGCGTTTGCATCCTCCTTCTACGGACAGAAATATTTTGCGACGAATTACAGCATTGTAAACTTCAATCTTTTTGCCGCTTCCTTCATAGCGACCGCTTGCGCAAGCCTGCGCACATCCTCCGGTGGATTCGTCGCCCCCTTCGTGCTTCTTCTCTGCCTCGCGTGCTTCGCGCTTGTGCTGAATATTTGTGTTAAGAAGCCTTGATTTGATCAGAAATAAACAATACAGCCCCTCGAGCACGAGGGGCTGTATTGTTTATTCGTTTTCATTTTTCTATTTTTTGAAGCGTTCTTGTTCTTCTTCATACTCTTTTTTGATTTCTGCCAACCTTTCGTAATCGGTAGAATCAACTGCACTGCGCCAGATTATTTCTGCGTCGTAGGTGTACGCTGTGTAAACCGTTTCGGTGTAGGACGGCATTGAGCTGTAAACCATAGGTACATATTCAAACCATTTCGTATCGCGCTCGGAAATTATCAGGATAAAATCGTCGTAATAAATAACCGAGGAAACGTATCCGGCATCAAAATCAGAAATAAATCTTTCTATTGACCAAAATACATGTGAACCGGAAAGAGAAAAGCTATAGCTGATACATTCATCGATTGGTTCTGTTGATTCCACAGTTTTCCTTGGTGATAAATCATCATTCAAATAATTAATACAATAGCCGTATTCACATTCTTTACCTTTTATACCCTTTACATGTCTGTCATATAGGATCAATTCTCCGTCAACACATTCGGCTTTGATTATCCCTGCAATATTATTGCTCCCTATTCGCCTTTGATGAAGAATATTTCCGGACTTGTCAAGTTTATAAATATAAAAGCATTGCGTATCGTTGCCAAGCCAATTTTGGGGGATTCCGGAAATTATATAGCCATCATCAACTTCACCCACAAAATCAAGCCCACCCATAAGATCGAATTCAGTACTAAATACAATCTTTCCATCCGTGGTAAATTTTTCAACAGAAGCCTTGATTTTCACCTCTTTGCCAATCCCGTCAACTATCTGATAATAAGCATCAAATGCACGAGTTTTGATATAATCACCGTCCGAAAGTTTGTATATCAGGCAAGTCCCTATATTGCCACTCTCAAAATCAATATCATCAACAATATTACCATACTTATCATAGACAATAATGTCATCTTCAGAAACCACATAAACATAATCACCTGTAGAATGGCACTGTTTAAAAACATTATTCTCAATAACAGCCTTAAATTCTTCAGGGACCTCCCCGATATGCTCTATCAGATCGCGCTCCGACATATCTGCAAATTCGCTCATATCTATCGTTTCCGTATCGCCGATATTTCCGGCATTTCCTCCGAAGAGTTCGCCTATTTGCGGTACAATATAGCTTACGATGGGCATCGCGCAGGCGAGCAAAACAAGGCAGGCGGCATAAATGAGATATTGCCTTGCAATGCGGAATCGCATTTTTCGGGTAGGTTTGCCGACGTAATCGAAAACTTCGTAATCTTCCGTTACTTCCGCGATAAACTTTTCATCAATATAGTCAAGTGCGCCGAGGAGTCTTTTGTCTTCGGTATATTTTTCCGTCATACAACTATTCCCTCCTTTTCGAGTTTGAGTCTGAGCCTGTCGCGCAGACGTTTAAGTAAAGATTTCGTGCGGCTTTCGGTATAATTCATACGCGCCGCGATGCGCGAGATGTCCTCGTCGAACCAATAGCGGAGGACGAAGACCTTTCTGTCATTCTTCGGCAATCCCTCGAGAAATTCGTTGATGATCTTTCCTGCGCGGCTTGATTCGTAGTCATCCGCAAGAGTTCTGCCGTCGGTTATGTCGCGCAGAAATTCCTCCCCGACCGTGAGCACGCGTCCGCCGCGTTTCCAAGCGTTTTCTTTGCGCGTGCGCTCAAGCGCGATAGTGCGCAGTATCTTTGCGAGATAAGCCGAAAAGCTTATCGGCTTCTCGGGCGGGATGGTGTTCCAGAGAACGAGCATTGCATCGTTGATGCACTCATCTCTATCCTCCTTGTTCGGCAGAATGTTCGAGAGCACCGAATGGCAGAAGGGGCGGTACTTCTCCTCTGCCGCCGCTATAGCTCCCTCGTCACGCGAGAAAAACATTTCTATCAATTTTTCATCCGTCATTTCAGTCCTCCTTTCGTCTTTGTAAGAGCCCTTCACTTATATAGTTGCATTTTGGGAAATTACGTTGCATTATTATTTATAAAAATCGAAAAAATTCGCAAGGCGAATTTTTACCTTAACGTTCCGCGCAGCGGAACATTTCATGCCGGAGGCATTTCACGTTTGCGAAGCAAACGTTTCACATCCGCGAAGCGGATATTTCACTCGAATCCCGAATTCACCCCATAAAGAAACA
>JAZSLM010000102.1:0-21827 GCA_045535375.1 Eubacteriales bacterium | reverse complement strand
TGAATCAACTAAAGGTTACTTGACTTTATATATATAATGTGTTATAATATATGTATAATCATAATGAAAGTGAGGTGGAAAAAATGGTAAACTTTAATACGATAAGGTCAAGAGCCCTTTTGTCCATTGCTTAGGCCGCGATTCAATGGAGTTTCAGCCGCTTCTGGTTTTATCGGGAGCGGCTTCTGGATTTTATTGATAGAGGTAATAATTATGGAAAAAGTTGAATTTACGCAAATTTCTAAAGAAAACGAAGCAATATGCATAATCGCGAAAGAGTTATGGCTTCCCTTTGTCAAAGAGGTTAATAGACACGACGGTAGAATCCAAAACGAAGAGAAAATACTGGATGGCTTGAAAAAGAGAATTGCTATTCAAGGCGAACGTAAAGATATGCACTTTGAAATATTGTTTCTAAATGATACTCCGGTGGGCATTGCAATGTTTGCTATCGATTTAGGTACGGTATATGGATTGTTGGAAAAAGGATATGGAACAGTTATGGGATTCTATATTCGTCCTCGATACAGGAATATGGGACTTGGTAGAAAATTTTGGTTTCATATTGAGGAAACACTCCGCGCTGACGGTGCTATTAATTTTTATATATGTCCGGATTCGGTGACTGGTATTCCTTTTTGGACAAAAATGGGGTTTCAGGATAGTGGCTTAATTGATCCTGATGATAATAAACCTATTTATATAAAAATTAGTAGATAGCTGGATCAATCAGATAAGATAAAAGCCAGTAGCCACGGTTCACCTCGAGCCGTGGTTTTTCTTTAGAAGTCGAATATATCCTTGACTTCCCATTAAACTTATGATAGAATATAGATAATGTCTTACCCCAACGAAAGGATATATAATATGGAAGAAATGATGAAAAATATGTACGTCGTAGTTACAGACTACGTGCAGCCCGACACGGGCGAGGATGTTTCCGACGCTCTTCAGGAGCTTATTTTGTCGAATCCCAATAGAACGATATTCTTCCCCGACGGTGAATATCTTCTCTCAAAGCCGATCTGCACTCCCGCAAATCCCGCACATGCGGTTTCCCTTAAGCTTGCTACTTTTGCTAAGCTCAAGGCTATGGACTCGTGGACGGAGAAGGAAGCGGTGGTTCGTATGGGTGCGGCGGAGCCCTTTAACACCATCTATATTCCCGGCTCGAACTATTATTTCGAGGGCGGTATCATCGACGGAAACGGTAAGGCGAACGGTATTTCTATCGATTCGGGCCGTGAGACGGCTATCCATCACGTTTCTATAAAGAATACCGAGATCGGTATCCATATCAAGTGGGGCGCGAACAACAGATCTTCCGATGCTGACGTCTTCAACGTTAATATCGTTGGCAATCACTCAAAGACCTCCGTCGGCGTTCTGCTTGAGGGTCACGACAACACGCTCACGAATATGCGTATAGCAGGCGTACACGTAGGCATTCAGGCGGATAGCGGCGGAAATATCTTCCGTAATCTCCATCCGCTCTACACTTACGGCGGTGAGAATGCGGAGGATGAGAACTTCCTTAGCAGCGTTGCGTTTATGGACAGATGGAACGATAACTACTACGATATCTGCTACAGCGATCAGTTCTGCACGGCGTTTTCGATGCAGTCGAGCTCGCGCAATATCTATACCAACTCCTACATTATGTGGTATACCAGCCGCGGCGGCGTCGAGACTGCGTTTAAGGTGAACGGAAAGTTCAACTCTGTTATCAGAACTCCCCGTGTAAATTTCCACAACGATACCGTCAACGCCCTCCTCTGTGTAACCGAGGAGAACGGCTCGGGCATTATCGAAAATCCGATGATAAATAACGAGGATTATATCACCGATAAGAGCTATAAAGAGTATCTTACGGGAATAGTGATTACACCGAAGAAATAATCCTGACATTTCTTTTTCGATATATACGGAAATCATAATCGCCAAATATTGCCAAGGGACAAGAATTATCCGATCCGATTCGGAATAATCTTGTCCCTTTAACAAAAATATTTTCAAAACCCCTTGACTTTAGAGTGGACTCTAATGTTATAATATAAGCAACAACATATAGGGGAGAGATGACGTTGAGAAAAAGCTTTAAGCTTCCAAAAGATTTGCGGCGATTTGCAATTATGCAAGTGCTAAAAAGAATTATACCGTGTTTTATTTTAATAATAATCTTCGTAACTTTGCTCATTATTTTTGGTGGAAGAATATTTCGAAACACTAATAACGCATTCAGAAATTCCGGCTATTTTCTTATAATGATGATACCTTTTGTGATAACCGGTGTGCCACTGAAGCTGTTGGACAGAACTTATTCAGGAGTAGTCACCGAAGTTAGCATGATTACTACTATTGATAATGAATCATCTGTATGGCCTACGATTGAGGGAGCATACAGAAAGAATACACTTTATCTGACTGTAAACTTATCAGATGGGCGCAATATACGAAAGAAAGCTTTGGAAGCCAGAGCCGATAGTATTCAACCAATTGAACATTATAGAAAAAACGACTGTGTTTTTCATTTATACGGAAGCAGATATACTGTAATTCTTCCGAAAACAAAGGATTTGTCCATCATATGCGCAGTCTGTGGAACGGCAAATACGTCTGATCACCATGTGTGCAGATCATGCGGACACACTCTTATAAAATACATTGAGGGCGGTATTGATTATGAAGAATAAAAGCGTACAAAAATATTTTAAGCAAAAGAGTTTTTCGGTTCTCGATATAATTTGCATTGTTGCAGCGGTGATCGGCGCGATCGTGGGCACTGTAGTTTGGGGTGGCGGACCGATCGGTTTTGCCGTGCTCGGTGTTGCGATCGCGGTTTTGGCTTTTTCGCGTTCTGCCCGTGCAAAGGACGATGACGTCGATAAAGAACTCACACGTCTGCTCGGCGAAAACGGCATTGAACGTGCGGCGAAAAGTTCTGTTTCGGGGTTCGATCTTGAAGCGAAGGTTGTCAGAGGCAAGGATCAAAAGCTGCGTTCGGATCGTTATTTTGTTACTTATTTTGATTTCCTTGAAAATAAGATCACGGTTAATACGTTTCTTATCGATCTTATAAGCGGAACGGTTTCCGAAAAGAAATATGAGATAGGCAAAGGCGAGCGTGCATCTGTGATAGAAACTGATATCCCGAAGGTATCAAACAAGAAATCTTGCTGTCTTTCCTGCGAATCATGGTGTGGCGAGTGTGTTCCGATTTCGCTTGATGATCTTGAATCTTCGAAGTTGATTGAAAAGGTATGTGCTGCGGGGGATAAGAAAAATTGATAAAAATCAGCGAACTTGCAAAAATATGCGGAACGACAACGCATACTCTCAGATATTACGACAGCGAGGGTGTTCTTTGTGCCGATCGTGTTGACAGCGAAAGCGGATACCGATATTATACACTTGATGCAGTTGAAAGATATAAAAAGATTTCTTTCTATAAGGAAATGGGCTTTTCACTTGATGAAATAAGAGAGCTATTTTCATTAACACAGGAAGAAGCTCAAAAGAAGCTTTCTGCAAAAAAGAGTGAGTTGTCCGAAAAGGTTAACAGATTAAATAATAATATCGCTGCAATAGATACTATGGTAAACGCACCCGAGCAATTATATCCGAGTGTCAAAGACATATTGAACCTTCCGTTTGAGGACGATATCAGTGTTATAGGAAAATGGATGATATGCGGTCGTATAACTGATAAGGATGATGTCTTTGCTTCATTGGCAGACGTAGATGAGCGGGATATCGATACTGAACTTTATTTCCTGCCCGGCGGAGCACCGTCTTGGCGTTATGTCTGGACCAAAGGTATACTTTACCGTATTGCGCCGAGGTATAATTTTGCAATCCCGAACAATTACAAGATCATTATATATAATGAAGAAAAATATATGATTATTGATTATGTTTTGAACAGTTGTATTGATCGCGGATTCGGCAGTGTGCCGCTGCTTTACAAGCAAGTGGACAGCAAAATTTATACCGAATTTGACATCAGAAAGAGAAAGGATAAAACCGATCTTCCATTTGAGGAAGATGAAACAGTTGTCGGTGTTTGGTCTGTTTGTGATTATATTCCGAAGATCGAGATGTTTGATTCTAATTGTCGTTATACTCCCGATGAGGAATGTTATACGCGTGAGCTTGATTTTTCACCGAGGGGCGTTTGTATCAAAACACAGCGCGCCGGAAAAAGGAACCTACGTTATATACTACGGTATACAAGAGGTTGGATTCTGAACGATAAAGAAACGACCGCAGAGGAATATTTGATAAATGAGATTGAAGGCACTGCTTATCTGTTTGTGCAGCACAAATCAGGCGATTATTTTTATGGTGGCGCAGAGCCTCAATGGTACGTTTTCAAAAGAAAAGAATAGAACCGTCTCCCTTCGCATTTTGCGGAGGGAGATTTTTAATATTCCACTTGCAAGGAAGGCAATTTTATGCTATAATAAAAGCCGAAAGGCGGTGAGGGTGTGAATAAATACGACGTACTCAAACAATATTTCGGCTACTCGAAATTTCGCGAGGGGCAGGAGAGTCTGATCGATGCAGTTCTCGGAGGTCGTGACGTTCTCGGTATTATGCCGACGGGCGGAGGAAAGAGTCTTTGTTATCAGATCCCGGCTTTGATGTTCAGAGGAATTACTTTCGTCGTGTCACCGTTGATCTCGCTTATGAAGGATCAGGTCATGGCGCTCAAGAGCGCAAATGTGCCCGCCGCTTATATCAACAGCTCGCTGACATATCCGCAATTACTCAAGGTTTACGACAATCTTCGGGTGGGAATGTATAAAATCGTCTATATCGCTCCCGAGCGTCTTGAAGCTGACGGGTTTCGTGAGGTTGCGATGGGGCTTGATATCTCCATGATCGCGGTTGACGAGGCGCACTGCGTTTCGCAGTGGGGCAACGATTTCAGACCGAGCTATCTGAAGATAGCGAAATTCATTTCTTCCTTGCCTCTCCGACCCGTGGTTGCGGCATTTACGGCAACGGCGACAGAGCTTGTTCGCGAGGATATTGAAAATAAGCTCGCGTTGAGTTCTCCTTTCCGCACGGTTACCGGATTCGACCGAGCGAATCTGAATTTTGAAGTTCATTCTCCGCGAAAAAAGAAGGAGATGCTTCTTGAACTCATACGCTCACGTCACGACAAAAGTGGTATAGTATATTGCCAGACTCGTCGTAACGTTGAAAAAATATGCGATTTCCTTAACGAGAACGGCTTTTCCGCTACTCGTTATCATGCCGGACTTGATGATGAGGAACGGTATTGCAACCAAGAGGATTTTGTCTACGACCGAAAGTGCATTATGGTTGCGACTAATGCTTTCGGAATGGGCATAGATAAGTCGAACGTTTCATTTGTTATCCACTTCAATATGCCGATGAGCCTGGAGGCTTACTATCAGGAAGCTGGCAGAGCGGGTCGCGACGGCGCACCTGCTGATTGTATCTTGCTTTATTCGCCGAGCGATATTCAAACTGCAAAGATGCTTCTTGAAAATTCCGAGATCGCCGAAGACGCAGACGAGGAATTCATCGAGTTGCAAAGAGCACTTGATTACGAGCGGCTCGAGCGAATGATATCTTATTGTAAGCATACGGGTTGCCTACGCGGAAATATACTCGATTATTTTGGCGAGTCGCACGGCGAGAAGTGCGGAAACTGTCTTAATTGCCGCGCGGTATTCGTCGAAAGAGATGTTACTACCGAAGCACAGAAAATTCTTTCCTGCGTAAAGAGAGCAAAGGATATGCTCGGATATTCAGTGGGCATAGTTTTGATAGTCAGAACTCTGCACGGAAGCAGGGATAAGCGCCTTTCGGAGCTCGGCCTTGACCGCCTCAGCACCTACGGTATCATGAAGGGCGAGGACAAGCATCTGACGAACGATATCGTCAATCATCTCTGCGCTCTCGGCTATATCGGAAAAAACACTGAATACGGTTCGCTGTATATTACCGAGATGTCAAACGATATCCTCTTCGGCGGTGTCAAGGTTACGATGAAGTGCAAAGTAGAGAGCCGCACAGTGAAACCCGAGAATACCAAAACCCTTCGGGAGCAGATCAATTCCGACGAGGGGCTGTACGAGCATTTGCGTAAACTCCGTATGGAGATCGCAAACGAGCAGAAAGTGCCCGCCTATATCGTCTTCACAAATGCAACCCTTGCCGATATGGCTGCGAAAAAGCCTCTTGATATCCACGAATTTCTCGGTGTTTCTGGTGTAGGTGAGCAGAAAGCAAAAGCTTACGGCGAACGCTTTATAAAGGCTATAGGCGAGTATATTCACGGAGGTGATTAAATGTCAAATATAAAAATGATGATCGTCATGCGCCGCGATCTGAAGATGCGCAAGGGTAAAATAGCCGCGCAGGCGGGACATGCTTGTATAGATGCTGTTCTGCAAGCGTTGCAAAAAGAAGGGCGCACTAACGACCTTGTAATGTCAACGGACGGAATGTCGCTGAATACCGCAGACAAACCGGCCTCGCCGCTCTGCAAGTGGTTTAATAGCGGATGCACGAAGGTGTGCGTGTACGTGGATTCCGAGGAAGATTTGTTACGGATTGCCGAAGAGGCAGAAAAGCGTGAAATTATTGCCGCAGTCATCACAGATTGGGGATTGACGGAATTTCACGGAACTCATACGAGAACCTGTCTTGCATTGGAGCCGTTGCCTGCCGAGGTCGCCGATGAATTGACGGGGAATCTGCCATTGTATTGAATAATCGAATGGAAACGAAAACGAGCAGCCGAGACTGCTCGTTTTTTATGGTGTTTTATTCTTCATTATGTGACACTAAACTCCAATATGTTGGGTTTTTCCTTGATTTTTTATAGCGTTTGTGATATAATTACAATGAAAGTTTAAATTATCGTTTGACCGTAAACAATGATTTTTAATAAGAATGAGAGAAGAAGCCGAATGAAATACGATGTTGTTATTGCCGGTGCGGGTCCTGCCGGAATTGCCGCCGCTCTGGAATCCGCTCGCTCGGGCTTGAAAACCGCATTAATTGAACGCTACGGATGCGTCGGAGGAAATCTTACTTTAGGTTACGTCGGTCCCTTGCTCGGCAAGGTTTGCCCCGGTACTATCGCGGAGGAGATCGAGGACGCGATCTGCGCGCAGAGAGGAGCTGTCCCCGATTTTGAGAAAGCCAAAATTGCATTGACTGCGCTCATCGATGAAGCGGGAGTGGATGTGTATCTGCAAACCTGCGTTATCGGTGCCGAAAAGGTTGATGAGAAGCTCGAGCGGATTCATACAGCGGGAAAATTCGGTAGTCTTTCGTTTTCCGCAGGAGTGTTCATAGACGCAACGGGCGACGGCGATCTGGCGGTGCAGAGCGGATGCCCGTTTGAAATTGGCAGAGAAGGTGACGGCCTTGTTCAGCCGGTCACTTTGATGTTTGTAATCGACGGAGTCGATCCCGACCAACCCCTGCTTTGCCGTCACGAGGAGGACTATACAGATCTCGGGGACGGCAGAGAATATCTGGATCTCTGTCATAAGGCGTGTATGACGGGAGAGCTTCCCGAAAACGTTAATATCGTACGCCTTTACAGCACCGGCGTAAATACCGAGCGTATGGTCAATGCTACACAGGAAAACCGCATTGATCCCCTTGATCCGATAGAAGTTTTCAGGGCGGAGGCTTCACTACGTCGCCAGATTGGCAAAATTATGGATTTTCTGAAAAACAATATCCCGGGCTTTTCCGATATACGTATCAAAGGAAGCGCGTCGACGTTGGGCGTGAGAGAATCCCGCAGAATCGTGGGACGTTATCAGCTGACCGAACAAGACCTGATGGAAGGCAGAACTTATCCCGACTCGGTTGTTCACTTGGCGAATTTTTGCCTCGATATTCACAATCCCGCAGGTCCGGGGCAGTCGGTTCACGCAGAAAAACGCCCTGCGACTCCCAAACCCTATGATATTCCGTTTTCTGCTATGTGCCCACTCGGATGCAACAATCTCATTACGGCGGGGCGCTGTATTTCCGGCACTCATGTTGCACATTCTTCCTACCGCGTGATGCGGATCTGTATGGCGATGGGGCAGGCTGCGGGTGCCGCCGCTGCGGTTATGCATGAAACGGGCAATTCAACCGCCACAGTCGACATGAAACTCATCCGCCGTCGTTTGATGGATCGCGGTGTTCGGTTGGATGATTGACAGAAGTTGTTTTGAAGTGAAAGGAGATTACTTATGGCTATTAAATTTGATTCCGAAAGACTGACCTTTAAGCTGGATACCAATACCACAAGTTACGTTATCCAGATTAACAGATACGGCTACCTTATGCATCACTATTACGGTGCGCTCATAACCGACGATGCGCTCGAATATCTTAATTTCGCGCACCGCCATTCCTCTCATTTTCCGCGCGTAGAGATGGAGTCTGCTGATATTCCGTTCTTCAGCAAGTCGCTTCATCGCATGGAATATTCCTGCAACGGCTGCGGCGATTTCAGAGCAAGTGCGCTGTCGATTCTCCGTGATAACGGAACTGCTGACACCGATATTAAATACGCATCTCATAAGATATATGCAGGTAAGCCCAAGATCGATGGACAGCCCGCGACATACGCAACCGATGAAGAGGCTACAACTCTCGAAATTACCTGCATCGATTCGGTAAGCCTTGCGGAGGTTGTACTTTTTTATACGGTATTCGAGAACCTCGGTGCTATGACACGTCACGCAGTAGTAAAAAATACTTCCGACAAAGTTATGAACGTTCAGCGAGTCCTCAGCGCCTGCGTTGATTTCCACGATGCAAGAGATATGGATTTTATCCACCTCTACGGCAGCTGGTCTAAGGAGCGCAGATTCGAAAGAATACCAATGATCCACGGCTCACAGAGCGTGTCAAGTAAGCTTGGATGCTCCTCGCACATGCACAACCCCTTCATCGCGCTTTGCTCGCACGATGCCACCGAGGACTATGGTGATGTTTACGGATTCAACCTCGTTTACACCGGAAACTTTCTCGCTTCCGCCGAAATGGATCCCGACGGCGGCGCAAGAGTGCTCATAGGAATCAATCCCGAGGGCTTTTCATGGCGTCTTGAACCCGGCGAGAGCTTTACCGCTCCCGAGGCTGTAATGGTATATTCGAATTCCGGTCTTGGCGGTATGAGCCGCATCTATCACAAGCTTTACAGAAATAACCTCTGCCGCGGTGAGTGGAAGAACAAGCGCCGTCCCATTCTCGTCAACAACTGGGAGGCAACCTACTTCGATTTCAACGAAGAAAAGCTCTATGATATCGCAAAGACAGCCTCCGAACTCGGCATCGAAATGCTCGTTATGGACGACGGTTGGTTCGGTGACAGAAATTCATCGCGTTCTGCTCTTGGCGACTGGTTTGTAAACGAAGAAAAGCTAAAGGGCGGACTCGGAAAACTTGTGCAGAGAGTGAACGATCTCGGACTCAAATTCGGTATCTGGTTCGAGCCCGAAATGGTATCCAAAGACAGCGAACTTTTCCGCGCTCATCCCGATTGGGCGCTTCAGACCCCCGGCAGAGCGATGAGTATCGCAAGACACCAGTATGTTCTTGATATGACTCGTTCGGACGTAAGAGATTACCTCTTTGGATGCATAAAGAAGGTTATGGACAACGCAAACATAGCCTATATCAAATGGGATTTCAACCGAAGCCTTACCGAAGTCGGCAGCGCAACAGTCGGCGCCGAACGTCAGCAGGAAGTCTTCCACCGTTACGTCCTCGGACTTTACGAGCTGCTCGAGCGTGTTCTCACCGCATATCCTCACCTTCTCCTTGAAGGTTGTGCAAGCGGCGGCGGACGCTTTGACCCCGCGTGGCTCTATTATTCGCCGCAGTTCTGGACCAGTGACGATACCGATGCAATCGAAAGACTTGAAATTCAGTACGGTACCTCGATGTGCTATCCCACCTCTGCGGTTGGCTCACACGTTTCCGCTTGCCCGAACCATCAGACCGGCAGAATCTCGCCTCTCAAAACGCGCGGACACGTTGCAATGGCGGGTACATTCGGTTACGAGCTCGACCTCACCAAGCTTACCGATGACGAAAAGGATATGGTCCGCAAGCAGTGCGACGAGTACCGCAAGTATTACGATGTCATCAATTACGGTGAGCTTTATCGCCTTATCTCTCCTTGGAAGGACAGAACGCGCTGTGCGTGGAGCTACGTTTCGGAGGATAAAAACGAGGCACTTGTCACTTACGCGGTTATGAGAAGCAGTATTTACGACATTCACTATCTCCGCTTGAAGGGACTTGATCCCAACAAGCGTTATCTCAATGAGCAGACAGGCGTTATCCTGTCCGGCGACACGCTCATGAACGCGGGACTCTGTATCCACCAAACTCTTCGCGATTTTGATTCTTGCATATTCCATTTTGTAGCAAAGGAATAAATAGGTATCAAAAATGACAGACATTTCAAGTTGGATAAAAATATTTACCGAATCACTCGATGCAACCTTCGCGGACCGTGTGTTTTTCGTGGGGTTACAGGGAAGTTACGCACGAGATGAAGCTACAGAACAGAGCGATATTGACATCGTTGTTATTCTTGATGAGCTGTCTGCGTCCGATATCCAAAGATACAATGCAATGCTTGATGAAATGCCGTGCAGAGAGTTGATATGCGGTTTCCTTTCGGGAAAGCAAGAACTGCTTGATTGGGAACCTTCGGATCTGTTTCAGTTTTATCACGACACAAAACCGATCAAGGGAAGTCTTGATTGCTTGATTCATCTCCTCGATCCGGAAGCTGTCTATCGTGCTATCAAGATCGGCGCGTGTAACATTTATCACGGATGCGTGCACAATATGCTTCACGAAAAGAATACCGAGATCTTGCGGGGACTTTATAAATCCGCGACCTTCGTCATTCAGGCATCGGTATTCAGACAGACCGGATCATACGTAAGTCAATTGATGAAGATAATGAACGTTGCCCCGTCGGATGACTGCGACGTTATATCTACGTTTTTGTGCTTAAAAAACAACGGAGAAGTTGATTTTGACAAAGCGTCCGAACGCTTGTTTATGTGGGCAAAGAATAAAATCATATCATAATAAGCAAATCAAAAGCCCGCCGTGTGGCGAGCTTTTGATTTATAATTGAATAATTTCGATTTCTACGGCAAGCGTGTCGTTGCCTTCCGCGTAAAACAGCCGATAAAATCCGTTTCTGTTTCGCGCAGTTATGCCAAGATCCTTGATCACTCCGTCTGAACTGTATCGGCAGATCCAGCCTTCGTATTCAATCTGCAAAACGTTGCTTTCGAGCGTGATCTTGGTTTCACTTTCACCGTCAAACGAAAATGCAGGCAACATCTGAAGGACTTTACCTTTACCCGATACCGTTATCTTAACTCCGTTGTCAATTTTGTAATCTGCACGAAGTTCAAGCGGATACTCAAGCGTTGCAGAATTGCTTGAATAATCAACAACCTTGATTTTTTCGTCATTGTCACAGGAGAAAACTGCAATACCGTCAATCATCTTACCGGGGCAAAGCGAAGCTCGTATCTTTTCATCGGCGCAGACATTGTATTTCGGTTTACCCGCGCAGGGAAGACTCATGCAGAGTGGCGAGGGCGCACCGTAACGGTGAACGCGTCCGAGTCCCGGGGCATCGTAATGAGGATCCCCATCGGTATCAAATTCAAGAAAATATTCCCCCGATCGCATAAAGAGCTTATGAAAATGCCCGCTTGTCATAAAGCAAGAATCAGAATCGTCAAAGTTCGCAGCGGGAATACTGTCGTCGCAGATCAGATATGCCGAGAAAAGATGCGAAGCCGCAGTGATCATATACTTGTCAAAATAAGCATATTTTTCGCATCCGTAGCGCGTTTCGGTAGAAAAACGATTCTTTATGTGACGTATAGGTTCCTTTGCAAGCCAATATTCAGTGACTTCCAGTGCTCTTGCAATCGCAGCTTTGAATTTTCCGGCGGTTTCAAGATCGCCTATGCGGGCATATCTGTTTGCTTCAAACTCAAATATGATCGCCATCATTCCCTCGTTGTGCACAAACTGATTGCTTCTGCCTCCAAATGCTATTTCGCCTGTAATTGACTGCATTTTCAGTGTCAAAAGCGCAGTGCTCTTGAGGATAGAATCTATTCGCTCATAATGTTTCCCACGGTATCCGAAATGCAAAAGCAGAGAGAAGAGATATCGCGGAACGAGGTCGTAAACTATCGGCTGATGAGCATCTTCCTTCAGATTATCCATATACATTCCGTTTTCATCAAGTCTGTGCAGCTGATTTTCAAGCTGAAGCTCAATGAAATTCGCCGAATCGCTTCCTGTAAGTTTCATACGCGCAAATTCGCTGACCGCCGAAAACAGTGCCCAGTTGCCGATGACGTCGTTTGCATCTGTTGCAAACTTGTCGTAGCAATTTTGAGGAATTATCGTCGAAAGCAGAGCTTTCCACCTTTCGATCTCGGATAAGAATTTACCCAAACGCTCAAGCTCAAAAATACAAAATACGATCTCTCTCACCGAAAAATCATTCGCCGCTTTGACCTTCGGAATCTGTTCACAGCAAAAATCCATCATATCGATGAAAATCGGAATGAGATCCTGCCGATATCCGTGCGCAACAAGCACGCCGATGTTTACAGTGAGGCGCGGAAAACCGTGCTCGGTCAGTCCTTCGGTTTTTACTCTCCCAAAATATTCGATAATATGTTCATCTGAGTAAGCCGAAAGGGCTTTTTTCATCAGTTCAAGATACTTTTCCTTCATCACGCCATCGTTTCGAGCATCTTTTCACTAACCTCGTAAAGGCAGGTTTTTCCCGAGATAAAGTGCTCGTACTCCTCGATTATGTATTCCGCCATACGGTGGGTCTCGTTCATAAGGCTTCCCGCGATATGAGGCGTCAGGAAGCAGTTGGGAAGCGAGTAGAATGCGTGACCTTCTGCGGGAGGCTCGGGGAAAGTCACGTCAAGTATAGCCGTGACGTCGAGGCGTTCTTCGAGTACGCGAACGAGATCCGCTTCAACCACCTGCGCACCTCTTCCTGTGTTGATGAAAGTAGAGTAGGGAAGCATCTTTGAGAAATACTTGTAATCAAGCATTCCTTTTGTCTGATCGTTGTTTGCCATATGATTGGTAACAACGCGGCAGGTCGAAAACAGCTCGTCAAGAGATACTTTTCTGATCCCAAGGCTCTCGGCGCGCTCGTCCGAAAGAAAAGGATCAAACGCAAGTACGTTGAGTTTGTACGATTTTAATCTTTCCGCAACCTGCGAGCCGATCATTCCGACACCGATAATACCAACGTTTTCGCCATAGTTGCCGGGATATCCGTTTTTCATAACCTTACCCGCCTCGCGGTTGCCCTTTTTCATTTCGCGCGAATGAGCGAAAAATCCCTTATTTGCGAGAATGATCTGCGCGAGCGTGTATTCAACAACAGGTACGGCGTTCGCCGCCCATGCGCTGAAGACTTTTACCCCGCAAGCCAGGAAAGGACGCGCAAATGCTTGTACACTTCCCGCCGCGTAGAAAACGCATTTCAGAGATGGGAAGCATTTCTTTATCTCTTCCTCACTTATCGAAGGCATACCCCAAGTGGAAAACACGTATTCCACATTTGCAAATCTTTCCGGCTCGGCAATAACTTCAGCCGAAGTGTATACTTTGCTTTCAACATCGGATAATTTGTCAAAGCTTTCAGCGTAGACCTTTTCTACGCTGTTCTTTTTGTTGCATAAGAAAATAGATTTCATTATAACCCCATCCTTTCTCGGTATTCGCTCCAGATTTTTTCAAAGCAGTCTTCCTCCAAGGGCATCTTTCGGACGAATCTTCGCGAACAGAAGAAATCCGTACCCCGTAGCTCTACCGATTGAATGACCCGCTTGTGCGAATCCTTTTGGGGCAAACTGTAGAAGAAAATATCTTCAAGTCCCATCGGAGCGTCACCGTTTTCATCCGTATAAAGCGCCGACCCGCGTGAGAACGAGAATTTCTTTGCGAAGTCTATCATTGCTGTGAGTACGGCCGCCTGAACCGTCAGCGTATCATGTAAAAGATAACAAGAGTAAATTTCTTCAGCACTCGGCAAAGCTCTTATATTTCTTATAAGCCATATCGCACTATTGATATCTGCAAGATAATGCGACATTTTCACCGTGTTTCTGATAGCACCCGCACAAGCGCTCATTTTGCGCCGCGCCGTCATAAGTCTGCTTTCAAGGTCGATCGGTGATCCCGCATCCTTTGAAAGTGCGATCGAACGGTGTATGCTTTCTTTCATGATAGTGTCGAATTTTTCTTTTTCAACAACTCTGTTATTTGCGGAAATAGCCTCGGCTGCACGCAAAGCTCCGACCTGACCCGCGTTAAGCGCACTTCCTCCCGGGCGTGTGATGCCGTGAGTTCCCGCAACCTCGCCTACTGCGTAAAGCCCGCGCACACGGCTTTCCCAATCGGAATTGACCGCAACACCGCCGTTGCAATGCTGAGCCGACAGCGCGATCTCGAGGTATTCTTTTGATATATCAACGCCCTTCGAGCGGTAAAGCTCGATCGCAGGCTGATTCATCTTTGCAAGACGTTCGATCGGAGTGCCGAAGCAAGCCTCTGCCTTTTTAAGGTATTCAAAAGCCTCTGATGAGAGCCTCTCATATTCGATATGTTCAAATCCGAAGGGATTCTTTGTGTAGTCAAGGTAAACCTTTCTGCCGCGCAGAACGCTCTCTCTGTAAACGAGAAGGTCGATCACAGACGAACCTTCTGCAACCTTATTGATATCGAAAGGCCATTGATAACCCTTCAAAAACAGCATAGACAGGGCCTCGTAAGGCTCAAAGAAGAATTCCCAAAGAAATTCGCGCTCCTTGCCGGATTCATCCACGGAAACAAGACGCGGAAGTACCTGCATATAAGTACCCGAAACGTTCCATCTGGGATTCTTCGATGCAAGACCGTATTGCCATTCGGTCATGTTTTGGAGAGCCGCACCCGCATTCAGCGCAAGCGATGTCGTTCCGTGATGCGAGGTCGGATAAACGCTGTCGCAGTAAATGCCTGCAGGTCCACCTGTCGCAAGGACAACGTTCGGCGATTCGAAAGCCAAGTAATCTCCGCTGTCAAGATCAAAGCAGAGAAGTCCGCAAACTTCGTCGTCGTTTTTAAGTATCTTTACCGCGTAAAGCCGGTCAAATATCGGAATATTCAGCTCGCTTGCCCTCTTTTCGAGCGCTTTCGTCATGAACTTTGATGTGAGCGGCCCCGCACTTGTTGCACGTGCTTTAGGATCGTGATCTGTTTTGTAACCAATATATTCGCCGTATCTGTTTGACGGAAACGGAACTCCGGCAGAACAAAGATCAAGGAAGCAACGCGAAGAAAGAGCCGCTTCACAAAGCGCATTGTCGCCGTCAACGCATCCGCCGCCGAAGAGAGTTTCCGCCATTTCGCGCACGCTGTCCGGCGTGCTTCCCGCAAGCGAAAGCTTGTAATAGGTCTGTTTATCGCTTCCCGTGTTGCGCGAGGTTCCCGCATTTACGCCTTCCGTAACGATGCAAACACTCTTTTTACCTATCTTTGCAATATTGCAAGCTGTGGCAAATCCTGCAGCACCGCTTCCGATGACTACGGCGTCAAACGAATAAGTTTTCATCATAATCTCCTCAAATGGAATCCACCGTCAACGTCAAGCGACTGACCGGTAACGTAGGGAAGTGAACCCGAGCAAAGCGCAAATACCGCATCTGAAATATCCTCGGGCTCTCCCCAACGTGCAATTGGGAGCAATCCTCCGTCAATGAGAGCGTCGTATTTGCCTTTGACTTTTGACGTCATATTGGTAGCAATTATACCGGGCCGTACTTCGTTTACGGGTATTCCGTATTCTGCGAGCCTGTCGGCGAAAAGCTTCGTTATCATTGAAACTCCCGCCTTGGAGATACAATATTCACCGCGGCTTACCGAGCTTGTGTATGCCGAAAGCGACGAGATATTGCAAATATAACCGCGAATTCCGTTTGTTTCGGGATTCTTGATCATTTCATTGGCTACCGCCTGAGTGAGGAAGAGCGTTCCCTTGGTGTTGATCTCCATAACTCTGTCGTAGCTTTCTTCGGTCATTTCAAGCAGATCTTTTCTTTCAAGCGGAGCAACTCCGGCAACGTTTACGAGCGCATCGATCTTTCCAAACTTGTAAAGAGCCTCCATAACGAGTCTTTTTCTGTCTTCGGTAGAGGAAAGATCACCTTGAACGTAATGGAAAACGCTTGAATAATCTGCAAAGGGATTTTCATCGCTTCTACCCATCCCGGTGGCTACCCATCCGTTTGAGAGAAACTTTTTAACGCACGCCGCGCCGATACCGCGCGAGCAACCGCTGATGATTACGTGTTTCATTTTCTTTCTCCCTTGAATTCGCGGTAAAGATCTGTGTAAAGGGCGTCACGAACAACGCATCCGGGGGTGCCTCCCGCACGCATCATTTCAGAACATTTCGAACAGCAAATACATATCTTTTCCTTCTTCATTCTGCCTGTTTCAAGAATGTCCTTTGCATAATCGGGATATGCAAGAATAGTTCTTCCGAAACCGCAGAAATCAAATCCGCCGTCCTTGATGAATCCCGCACATACCTCGGGCGCAACTACTCCGAGATACGAGAGGGCAGAGGATATGATCTTAAGTTCGGGAACTGATTTTTTAAGCTCTGCAATTCCATTGAGCATTCGCGCGACGCCTTCGAGCGGATGCTCTCCCGGGTCGTAAGCACCAAGCGCAAAGGGGCGGTTTACGTGAGGATTGAAATAGGGATTTCCCATCGTGATGTTCAAGAGCTCTACTCCCATATCGCGGAGCTCGCGAAGAAGCCATATCGGCTCTGTCGGATCAAACTGCGTTCCCCCTTCCTTGGAAACACCGAATCCGTAAGGATAGGGGAAACCGTCATATACGTTGAGGCGTGAGCTGACAATGAAATCATTGCCCGTAACCTGCATTGCTCCCGCAATACATTCACGAAGAAGCCTTGTTCTGTTTTCAAGACTTCCGCCGTATTTTCCTTCTCGTTCAAAAGCCGAAAGGAGTTCGGAATTAATGTATCTGTGACAGCATTTTATGTCCACTCCGTCAAACCCTGCTTCTTCTGCAAGCTTCGCGGATTCAATAAGCGCCTCGCCGATTTTGTCGATCTCGGAATCCGAAAGGATTCGGCTCTTGTCTATAGGCTTGTCGCCTTCAAAAATCGGATTGTTATAAGCTATCAAAGGCTCGGGAGAACCGTGTGGCTTGCTGTATCGTCCCGAGTGCGTCGCCTGCATAATGATAAGCGGAGCGTATCCGTTAGCTTTTACGGCATCCTCACGGATGTCATTTACTATCTTTTTGTAACTGTCAAGGTTGTCCTTCTTTATCCAGAGTTGACGCGGATTGGCACGTCCGTCCTCGCGGCAGGCGGTGGCTTCAAACCAGATGATACCCGATCCGCCCTCCGCAAGTCGTTTGTATCTTCTGAATGTAAGCTCTGCCGGAGTGCCGTCCGCATTTCCGTCACACCCCTCCATCGCCTGACACGCAAGACGGTTGGGAATAGTTTTATTACCGATAGTCACGGCCTCGCCAAGAATCGATGTATCCTCCGAATAAGGAAGCCCGGTATTGAGTGCTGCGTTTTGTTCATTGAAATCATTTGCCGAAGTATATACTTTTTTATTCATCGCAGTATCCTCCTGATTATATATATTAATTATAAAACATTTATCCTGTATTGTGTTATGATTATTTTGCTGAATGATATGTAGTTCTTGCAATTGCAAAGAAAATATGCTATAATATATATGTAAATCACGCAAGGAGAAGCGAAATGAAAGTTTTGAGCGCTAAATACGCGGATGACGTAAAAGGCTACCGCAGCCATTACCATGATGCACACGAGCTTCTATACATTATTTCGGGAAGTATTTCAGTGAATATCTGCGGCGAAGAACGCGAAGCAGGCGCGGGATCGATGCTTGTTTTCAGCCGATTTGAAGAGCATTCCGTCCGTGTGCTGACCCCCGAATACCGCAGATATACGCTGCTTATTTCTCCTGAAACCGCGGGAGGCGACGATTATCTCCTTTCATCCGTTCTGATTAACCGCACGGGCGGATTTGATCATATCATCGATTTTGGCGGTAAGGATAACGGTATCGAATCTTTGATGAAAGAGATGGCGGTCGAATTTTTCCTCCGTTCACCGATGTACGAAAAGGTTCTCGAATCAATGCTGACCCGCCTGCTTGTCTGCCTTTACAGACTTCGCCCCGAGCTTTTTCTTAACGACGAAAATCGCAACACAGAGATAGTCCGCGAGCTGCAGCGAAGATTTGAAAAGAATTATTGCGACCGTTTTTCGCTCGCCGAGCTTGCCGCAGAATATCACGTAAGTGCTTCGCATCTCTCGCATATCTTCAAGAATATCACAGGCTATGCACCGATCGAATATCTTAAGAGCTGCCGCCTTTCGGCCGCAAAATCTCTGCTTACGTCGACGGATAAAAGCATCAAGGAGATAATCGACCTTTGCGGCTTTTCGGACGAAAGCAATTTCAGCCGTACCTTCAAGGAAAAGGTCGGTATGACTCCCACAGAATTTCGGAAAATTACTTGACAAAACGTCGCTTTAGTGGTATCATTGTTTTGTCATCCTATTGAAAGGAATCAAACGCTATGGCAAAGCTTATTCAGTACAGTACCCAAGCATCTCTGTATGACGGTGCTTTCGGCGGAGAAGCCGGATGGTCTGCCGCAGGTATGGGATATATAATCGTTACCTGCAACGGAAGATTGATAGTTGTCGACGGAGGCTTCGGCGATGATGCCGGTGAGATAATAGCGCTTCTTAAGAATAATTCGCCTTCCACCATTCCGGTAGTTGATCTCTGGATAATCACACATCCGCACGTCGACCATTACGGCGCGATCCGCGAGATCGCAAGCAATGAAAAATTCCGCAATCAAATTAAGGTAGAAAAAATACTTTATTGGTTCCCGATGGAATTCTGCGGCAAGGACGGTAACCCCGGAATGCTCGGAAAAGCGAATGAGCATCTTGAGGCTGTAACGTCAGCATTCGGCGCCGAATATCATCGCCCGTCGCTCGACGAAAAGATAATTATCGACTGTCTTGAACTGCATTTTGTCTATGTCCCCGATGACTGCTCTATTCTTAATACAGGCGGCGGGAACGCAAATCTTTGCTCGCTGATATTTACAGTTCAAGGTCAAAGCAAAAAAGCAATGATGACCGGAGATGCCTACGGAAGAACGATGCAGATAACTTCCTGGCGATACCATAAAAAACTCGAATGCGATATTCTTCAAATGCCGCACCACGGACTTTGCGACGCGTATAACGCGGATTTTTACCGCGAAGTAAATCCCAAAATCCTGCTCATACCGATATCGGTTGCGGGCGACAGATCGATGCATTCTGATATGTACGCTGCAAAAGACGGCAGAAATATAAATCTCGCCTTGGAACAAAATGCAGAAATAGTATATAAGTCATTTGAAGGCACAACCGAAATAGAATTGTAAGGAGATGTGACTATGGAAAAGATCAGACTCGGTGTGTTCGGTCTCGGACGCGGACGCTCGCTGTTTTCAAGCATGCTTGCCGCGGGCGCAGAGATCGTAGCGGTATGTGAAAAAGACGAAAAAAGGATCGAGGAGGCTAAAAAAGCTTCTCCAGATATAGCGGTCTACCGCAATTTTGATGAATTTATTGAGCATCCAATGGATGCCGTAATGCTCTGTAACTATTTCAACGAACACGCGGAATACGCGGTCCGCTGTCTTGAGCGAAATATTCATGTCCTCAGCGAAACCATGAGCAACACAACCATGGCTGACGGTGTAAAGCTCGTCCGTGCGGCTGAGAAGAGCAAGGCTTTTTATATGCTTGCGGAAAACTATCCCTTTATGGTCTTCAATCAGGAAATGAGAAGAGTATACAGAGAGGGTACTCTCGGACACGTTCTTTTTGCCGAGGGCGAGTACAATCACCCGCTTAATCCGGGTAATATGGCAGAAGTGGTAAAGCTCCGTCCCTCGCCCGAACATTGGCGCAACAATATTCCGAGAACATATTACATTACTCATTCGCTTGCACCGCTTATGTACATCACCGGTCAGCGCCCCGTACGCGTAAGTGCAATGCCTGTTTACGGATACGAGGATTCGCTTGTAAATCCACTGAACGTGCGTGACCGCGCCGCGATCATTACAACTCTTAATGATGACAGGTCTGTCTTCCGTATTACCGGATGCGCAAGTTTTGGCTGTCACGAAAATTCATACCGTATCTGCGGCGAACTCGGACAGATAGAAAACGTCCGCGGAAGCGGCAATAAAGTGATGCTCAATTATGATAAATGGAACGTCCCCGAGGGCAAGGAAGAGCATAATTACTATAAACCCGAATTTCCCGAAGAAGATAAACCACTTCTCGAAAAAGCAGGTCACGGCGGCAGTGATTTCTACGTTTTCCGCGAGTTCATCTCTTGCATCCGTGAAAACCGCCGCCCCGAATTTGACGAGTATTTCGCAACGACCATGGCTTCGGTCGGTATACTCGCTCACAGAAGTATCCTTGAAGGCAACAAACCGTTTGATATACCTGATTTTAGAAAAGAAGAAGACAGAAAACTATACGAAAATGACGATCTGACACCCTTTTACGGCAAAAACGGAGAGAAACCGACTTTGCCTTGTTGCTCTGAACCGGATTATAGACCCTCGGCACTGAAGGTTGCGTCATACGAAGATGCTCTCACCGAAAGAAAGGAATAACGATATGAAAAAACACGCACTTCCACTTTCCGTAACATTTCCTCCTGCGGGTCATTTCAATCACCCGGCAGGACTCAGATCCCTGCATGAACATGGCTTTGATGCTATGGATTTTAATTTTACAGCTGCCATCGATCTTTACGGCGTAAACTGGCGGGATATGATCGATGAGGTGAAAAGAATAGCGGATGAAACGGGGATGATCATAATTTCAGGTCATTTGCCTTTCCGAGGCAAAACTCCGGAAGACCTTGACGAAAGAATCAGGCTGTCTATCGAAATGGCAGGGGCACTTGGTATCAAACGCGCCGTAATGCATCCTGTCGGTGACGGAAAGATGCCCGCAGGCGAGGAAAACCAAAAGTATTGGTATGCTAAGAATCTTGAATTTTACGGTAATTATATTCCGCTTGCGGATAAGGCGGGATTCAAGCTCGTAACCGAAAATATGCGCGACGCCCATCAGGCAGAGGGTTGCCACCGTTACGGTTCGACAGCGGATGAACTGATAGAAATTGCGGATAAACTCGGACTTGAGATCTGCTGGGATTTCGGCCACGCAAATGAAGCGGGGCTCGATCAATATACCGAACTTATCAAGATCGGCAAGCGCCTTACGATGACGCATCTGAACGACAACTGGAGAGGTCCCGTTGACGAGCACCTTCCTCCTTTCTACGGTAACGGAGATTGGGCAGGTTCATGTCGCGCACTGCGTGAGATCGGATACTCAAATCCTCTCAACTTTGAATTGAAGTTCAAGAATCTCCCGGCATCTGTTATTCCGTATGCCCTCGATCTGGCTCGCGGAATTGGTGAACATCTGCTTGATATGATTTTTGAAGAAAAATAAATCGTAATCGCATCGTACCATAGTTCCCGCGTTCTGGACGATTATTCAAAGAAGTATTAAAAGAATAGCGCCTGACCGTTTCGGTCAGGCTCGTATTTTTTATTGGATTAGCAAA
>JAZSLM010000106.1:0-13697 GCA_045535375.1 Eubacteriales bacterium | reverse complement strand
CCGATTAAAGTGGCACGCGAGCTGGGTTCAGAACGTCGTGAGACAGTTCGGTCCCTATCTGTTGCGGGCGTTGGAGATTTGAAGGGAGCTGTCCTTAGTACGAGAGGACCGGGATGGACGCACCTCTGGTGCACCAGTTGTTCCGCCAGGAGCACAGCTGGGTAGCCATGTACGGTTTAGATAAACGCTGAAAGCATCTAAGCGTGAAACTAGCCTCAAGATTAGATATCCCATCCCTTCAAGGGAGTAAGGTCACTTGCAGACTACAAGTTTGATAGGTCGGAGGTGTAAGCACAGTAATGTGTTCAGCTGACCGATACTAATAGACCGAGGGCTTGAACCTCACGGTTCAAACACATCAATTTCTTGAGTTTCTCTAACACTCTATACTTTATTCGGTTTTCAAAGAATAGGTCAGACAAAAAGGAACGGATTTTCACCGTTCCTTTTTGTTTTTATCAGAATTACTTTGTTTATTCTGAAAAATATGATATAATTTTCATATAATCGCCAACCTTTTCAAAAAAGCCCTCACTATATAGTCAAACGGTACCGGAGAAAACAAAATGAAGAAAGAACAAGCGGATAAGATCATAACGGAATACCTGCAAAAGATCTACGGCTTTGCGATGAAGAAGGCTTATTCTTACGATGAAGCGGAGGATATTTGCTCGGAGATCGTTCTTGAGGTCTATCAATCGTTACTGCGATCTGACGAGATCGCGAATATCGAAGGATATATCTGGAGGATCAGCGAGCATACATATTCAAAATTCGTATCCTCGAGGAAGAAACACGAGGGTATCTCTATCGATGGCCTTGAAATCCCGTATTTCGATGAAGAATATTGTGAAGATGCAGAGGCAGAGAGCAAGCGTCTGCGCCGCGAGATCGCGTTTCTCACCGAGGTCAGAAGAAAGATCGTTTATATGTTTTATTACCTCAAACGATCGATCAATTCTATCTCGACCGAGCTGAATATTCCCGAGGGTACCGTAAAATGGCATCTTAACCGCGCACGAAAAGAGCTTAAGGAGGGCTTTTCTATGGAAAGAACAATTGGCAAACTTGGTTTGAAGCCGTTTGAAGCAACGAGCATTGGCCACGACGGCAATCCCGGCAACAACGGCGGCCCCGAATTTTATCTCGAAGATAAGATAAACCTCAATATCGTTTACAGCGTTTATCATACGCCGCGAACGAAGGAAGAAATTGCCGCAGAGCTTGGTATGACTCTCGTTTATATCGAGGACAAGATCAATTTGCTTGAGGACAACGGATTTATCATCAAAACAAAGAATGATAAATATACTACCCTTGTGAGATTCGGACCTGACACATATTCACGTGAGTTTAATGAAAGAATTACAAAGACACATCTTAACGTTGCAGAGCAGCTTGTGCGTGAATACGTTCCCGCGGTGCTTGAGGCAATCAAGGATGTGAAAGACATTTATATCCCGAGCGGTAACAGAGAACTGTTTGAAGCCGCTGTAATATTCTATGCCGTGGCAAATAAATGCAAGATCAAGACGGATATAGACCACTCTAAATATTACGTCCAGACCACGGATGGCGGACGTTATATTCCCTATGTATATACTAAATCTACACCGTCAGATCCCGACTACGAACTCACTTTGAAGGAGCTTCCTTCGTATGGATCTTGCGGTAGTATGCAGAGAGGTTCTGATAAATATCCCTCGGTGTTTTCGTGGTCTGTCGATTCCAGATACAGCACGCGCGAGGGATATTGGGAGAATAATCTTGTTTCGGATTATGAGTATCTTTACGAGCTTATTCGTGGTGAACTCCCCGATACAATTGCCAATATAGAAAAGATCTCGCGCTTGAAGGAAAGAGGATACCTCACTGCCGATAATAAGCCCGCAATTATGATCGTGAAGGACAACTATAAGGATTTCTTCAAGACACTGCCGACTTTAGACGAATCCCTCAAGAAGCGCTTCGCCGATACTGCTCTTGAGATCGCGATGATCGAGGCGAAAGACTATCCGCCGCAGATTCAGGATCTGATCGTTTACTATGGAGTAAAGCACTTTATCGGCAACATGACGGCTATAATGGTAATGGACATTCTCTATTCAAACGGCACCTTCAAGCCTCTGACCGAAGAAGAGAAGATCACCTCTCAGCTTATTATGTTCAGCGATATTCTCCCCGAGTGAATTGTATAAAAATACTCCGCAGTGCCATACCGGCACTGCGGAGTATTCTTCATTTTATGCTATTTATCAGTTTTAGAATATTTTCATATCTTGCGGTGTTGTCTTCGCATCCCATTACTATCGCAATGTATTCAACGCCGTCCTTTGTGAAAGTAGCCGAGAGGCATTTGCCCGCCATTTCGGTACCTCCGGTCTTGAAGCCGTTGACGTAATTGGTATAGTAAGGACTGTCGGGATTTATCAATTCATTGGTGTTCGTCCATTTTGCGATCTGTCCGGAAACGAAAACGACTTTTTTGTAGTGTGTTGAAGTGATATCCGCTATTGTCTTGTTTTTCATAGCATGCGAGGTTATGATAGCGAGATCGTTTACAGTTGAATACTGTCCGTCGCTGTCAGAGCCGTCGGGTGATGTGAAATTGGTATTTTGTGTGCCGAGTTCTTTGACGTAATCGTTCATCAGTGAACAGAAGTATTCGACTGCTTCCTTGTCACCGAGTGCGCTGTTGCCGCTTGCATATCTACCGACGCTCGCCGCGATAGTATATGCCGCGTCGTTGCCCGAGCAGAGAAGCATGCCTGTCAACAGATCGGAAAGTTTAATGCGCTGTCCTTTGTAAATGTATGCAAGGCTTGAGTTTTTCGGAACCAGGGAAAGCTCTGATCCGACGGTTATAACTGTATTCAGCGGCATGTTTTCAATGGCGACACAAGCGGTGACCATCTTCGTAAGACTTGCAGGAGCAATTTTTGTGCTTGCGTTCAAAGAATAGAGACATTCAAGCGTATCGGCTTTATAAAGTCCCGCATAGTTGGTCGTAAGTTTGATCTCGTAAGATTCAGACCTTCCGCAATAGATGCATACTGAATTTTCAAACTTGCACGTGAGTTTGGAAATTACGGTCTGCTTTTTGAATATCTGGTTGCAGACGGAACATTTCTCACCCTCGGTAAGTCCGCTCTTTTGGCAGGTTGCAGTGACTGCAGAAAGCTTTATAACGGTATGTCCTGTAGCCTCAATGGGCTTTTCCTGCATTTCTCCGCAACTGCACGAACGTGTTCGCTTGCCGTCCTTTTCGCAAGTTGGCATGCTTACTGTTTTCCAGCCGGAAAACGAGTGAACGTGAACCGTAGTTTCGGGTGGATAAGTGGTATCTTCCGCTGTTGTTTCCGCTGTAGTCGTATCCTCAACCGTAGTTTGCGCAACAGTAGTTTCTTCAACGGTTGTTTCTTCTACCGAAGTTTCTGCGGCAGTTGTCACTTCTGTGGTTGTTTCTTCGATTGTGGTTTCGGGAATCTTTTCCGTAGTTTCAACTTCGGTTGTTGAGAATGTTTCTGTTGTTTCCACAATAGGTTCTGCGGTCTGAATTTCGGTTACAAATTCCGAAGTATCTTCAAATGTAGTTGTTACCTCCGCCGTGGTAACGTTATCGAAATAATTTGATACCTCGCTCGTGCGGTCGACGGAATCAAGTGTGATGTCCTCGCCGCCGGATAAGTGAACGTAGAATCCCGCGATTATCAAAGTGATCGACATTGCTACGCTCAGTATTCCGATGAAAATGAGTGCTTTTTTTGATATTTTCATTGTTTCCTGTTCTCAATGTATGTAGTTATATATTATACCAAATTTTTTGCTAAAAGTCAACTCACCCGTATAATATGGCTTAAATTGACAGACATGGTGCGAAAAATAAACTTTCCACTTGACATAAAGACGATTTTGTAGTATAATAAAGTGATATAATATTTATATATAATCGAGTAATATTGCTATGAATAAATGTATTAGAATATCAAAGGAAAAACCTATCCCCGAGGACAGAAAAAGCTATGCAAACGCCGTGCTTTCGCTGGTTGGCGGGAAGGGGTATAAATGCTTTGTGCAGACCTTTGGCTGCCAGCAGAATGAGGCGGACAGCGAACGCATAGCTGGTATGGCTGTCGAGATGGGTTATTCGATAACCGATGTTCCCGAAGAGGCGGATCTTATAGTCGTCAACACCTGCGCCGTTCGCGAGCATGCGGAAAAGAAAGCTCTTTCGCTTATCGGTCAGTACAAGCATTGCAAGAACAATAAAAAAGAACTTGTTATTGCGGTTTGCGGATGTATGCCCTCACAAGAGCACCGTGCCGACGAGATCAAGCATAAATATCCTTACGTAGATTTTACCTTCGGAACTTCCGATCTATATATGCTTCCCGAGCTACTTTACAGACGCCTTTCGGGTGCTAAAAGAATCTTTATCATCCCTGAGGACAGACCTCCCGTGGTCGAGGATATTCCCGTGGTTCGCGGCAACGATTACCGCGCATGGGTCAGCATTATGTACGGTTGCAATAATTTCTGCTCCTACTGCATAGTGCCATACGTCCGAGGAAGAGAAAGAAGTCGCCATCCCGATGCAATCGAAGCTGAAGTTCGTCAACTTATTGCTGAAGGCTACAAGGATATAACCCTTCTCGGTCAGAACGTCAATTCTTACGGCAGAGGATGCGATTTCGATTGCGATTTTGCCGATCTGCTTGAACGTCTTTCATCCATCGAGGGTGACTACAAGCTTCATTTCATGACCAGCCATCCGAAGGATGCAACGAAGAAGCTGATCGACGTTATGGCTCGGAACGAGCGCGTCGCACGCCAGTTCCACCTGCCCCTCCAATCGGGGTCAAGTGAGATCCTGCGCAGAATGAACCGCGGATACACGGCGGAGAAGTATATCGAAATTCTTGATTACATCAAGGAAAAGCTCCCGGATGTCACTCTTTCGACCGATATAATCGTAGCTTTCCCCGGCGAGACCGAAGAGGATTTCAAAAAGACCCTCGAACTTCTCGAATACGTCAAATACGATATGGTCTTTTCATTCATCTATTCTCCCAGAAACGGCACGCCCGCCGCTAAAATGGAAGACGTCGTTCCCGAGGATGTCAAAGCTGACAGAATGCGCCGTCTGCTCGAGCTTCAGACTGAGATCGCGGATAGCCTAAATTCCAAATGTCTCGGTAAAACGTACCGTGTCGTTTGTCAGGGACAGAGCAAAAATAACGCGGGTATGCTTGAGGGAAGAACCGAGGGCAACAAGATCCTGCTTTTCGCGTCGGATACCGCGCGCGAGGGAGATTACGTAAACGTAAAAGTAACAAAAACGCACGCCTACGCCCTTTACGGCGAGGAAGTTAAGTAAGATTTAATTTTGAAAGGAATTATATAAAATGGAAAAAGCACAGATTCTCGAACTTGCCGCTACTATCGGCAAGGAAGTTAAAGAAAGCGCACTTATGAAGGCATATGAAGCTGCAGAGGCGGCATACGTTTCAGACGAAGCTCTCCAGGATAAGATCCGCGAGTACTCGGTTCAGCAGCAGCTTCTCGCCGAGGAAAATACAAAGCCCGAGCCCAACGCATTCATCATTGAAACTGTTCAGGGCAGACTTCAGGGCCTTTACGGCGAGATCACCGCATCCAAGACTTTCGTTGAGTTCAGCGAAAAGCAGGATCAGGTTCGTGAGCTTCTCACCCAGATCAACAACGTAATGATGCAGCAGATCACCGGCGAAGATCCCTCTGCCTGCACTCACGACTGCTCCACCTGCCACGGCTGCCATTAATCACAGAATTCAAGAAATGAGAGGTGTTGCATTATGACTCCTATGATGCAGCAATATTTTGAAATTAAAAATCAATATGAGGGCTACCTCTTGTTTTACCGTCTCGGCGATTTTTACGAGATGTTCTTTGACGACGCCCTCACAGCCTCCCGCGAACTCGAGCTTACCCTCACGGGACGCGACTGCGGCGAAGCGGAGCGTGCTCCGATGTGCGGCGTACCCTTTCACAGCGCGGAAGGCTACATTGCCAAGCTGATCGATAAAGGCTACAAGGTCGCGATCTGCGAGCAGGTCGAGGACCCCGCAACAGCAAAGGGACTTGTCAAGCGCGATGTCGTCCGAATCATCACGCCCGGTACGGTACTTGAAGCACAGATGCTGACCGAGGGATCAAACAACTTCCTTTGTTCTCTATGTTTCTCGGATAACGGCGCGGGACTTTGCTTTGCCGATATCTCAACAGGACAGATCTATGCCACCGATTTCGAGGGCAAGACAGCTCTGACCGAGATACAGAACGAACTTGCAACATATCAGCCGAGTGAGATCCTCATCAATGTCCCGCTTGATACAATGCCCGAGCTTTCCGCATTTATCAGAACCCGAATCGGTTCGATGATCGAGGACAGACGCGCGCATTTCTTCGAGCCGGTAGCTTCCACGGTTGCCGCCGAAAGACATTTCGCGGGCATACTCCGGGATGAGGACAAGCAGAAAAAGCCGCTGATCTACGCTCTCGGCGCGATCATTTCCTATATCGCGGAAACACAGCGCTCGGATATGTCGTATATCAAGGATCTGAATATCTACGAAACAAACAGATATATGCAGATCGACTATTCGACCCGCCGCAACCTTGAGCTTACCGAAACTATGCGCACAAAGGAGAAAAAGGGCTCGCTCTTGTGGGTCCTTGATAAAACCAAGAGTGCCGCAGGCGCGCGTATGCTTAAGATGTGGATCGAGCATCCGCTTCTTTCGGTATCCGAAATACTCCGCAGACAGAATGCGGTAACAGAGCTTTTTGAAAGCTATATTCTCCGCGAGGACATTGCCGATCTCATGGACGGAGTTCTCGACCTCGAGCGACTCGTTGCAAGAGTTGTATTCGGAAGTGCAAACGCTCGCGATCTCCGCGCAATATGCTCGACTCTCTCCGTCGTTCCGAAGCTCAAGGAGATACTTTCTTCTTGCCAAGGAAACGAACTGATCGCTCTTCGCAATCAACTTGACACGCTTGAAGATATAACATCTCTTATCGACAGGGCGATAATTGCCGAGCCTCCGTTTTCTGTAAGAGAAGGCGGTATGATCGCTGAGGGCTATGACAAAGACGTCGACGAACTTCGCAAGATCCTCGGAGGCGGCAAGGAATGGCTTGAGCAGATCGCTGAAAAAGAGCGCGAAGCCACGGGCATCAAAACGCTCAAGATTGGAAACAACCGTGTATTCGGCTATTATATTGAGGTATCCAAGTCCTTTATGGATCAGGTACCTGCGCATTATATCAGAAAACAAACCCTCGCAAACGGCGAAAGATACATAACGGAAGAGCTTAAAGAGATCGAATCAACCGTGCTCGGTGCCGGTGACCGCCTTGCAGCTCTCGAATACGACCTATTCTCGCAGGTGCGCGCAATCGTTGCCGCCGCCGCCCCGAGAATACAGATGGCGGCATCCCTGCTTGCAAAGCTCGACGTTTATTGCTCGCTTGCATCGGTTGCCGCGAAGAACAATTACGTCTGCCCCTCGATCAACGACTCGAAGATGATCGAGATCCGCGACGGCAGACACCCCGTTGTCGAGCTTTTCGTCAAGGATTCCTATTTCGTTCCGAACGATACTCACCTCGATATGAAAAATTCGCGTCTGATGATAATCACAGGCCCGAATATGGCGGGTAAATCCACCTATATGCGCCAGGTTGCAATAATCAGCATAATGATGCAGATCGGTTCATACGTTCCCGCATCCGCGGCAGATATCTGCGTGGTAGACCGGGTCTTCACGAGAGTAGGTGCTTCGGATGACCTTGCTTCCGGACAGTCAACCTTTATGCTCGAAATGACCGAAGTTGCAACCATACTGCGGTCTGCAACCAAGAACAGCCTTATCATTTATGATGAGGTCGGACGCGGAACTTCGACCTTTGACGGCATGAGCATCGCTCGCGCGATCGTTGAATATACCCAAAGCAAAAAGGTCGGCGCAAAGACACTCTTTGCAACACATTATCACGAACTGACTGCGCTTGCCGACGAGCTCGACGGCGTTGTCAACTACAATATAGCTGCAAGAAAACGCGGCGACGGAATTGTATTCCTCAGGAAGATCGTTCCGGGCGGCACAGATGACAGCTACGGTATCGAAGTAGCAAAGCTTGCGGGTATCCCGAATGAGGTAATCAACCGCGCAAAGGTCATCCTTGCCGAAACAGAGGCGCGCGCAAGAGCAATGAAGGATAACGATATTGAGATTCCGGATGAAGATATAGCAATTACTCTTGACGATTGTATCAACGACAGCGTAATCGACGATATCCGTGCGGCGGATCTCAACAATATGTCACCCTTTGAGGCGATGGCGCTCCTTAATGAACTTCAGAAAAAACTAAAGTAAAACGGTAGGAAAAAATGGGCAAGATCAACGTATTGAGTTTTGAGGTTGCCAACCTTATTGCCGCAGGCGAAGTCGTCGACAGGCCTGCTTCGGTAATTAAAGAGTTGGTTGAAAATTCAATAGATGCGGGTGCGGACAGAGTAACCGTCGAGATCCAGCGCGGCGGCGTACTCTTCATGCGCGTTACAGATAACGGTTCGGGTATCGAACCCGAGGATCTGCCCATTGCAGTCCGCCGCCACGCAACGAGCAAGATTCGCGAAGCCGACGACCTCGAAGCCATTATGACTCTCGGCTTCCGCGGAGAAGCGCTTGCGGCAATTTGCTCTGTCGCAGATGTTCGCATTATCTCCAAAACGCGCGACCGCGAAATGGGAGCCTTTATCGAGATCAATTCCGGCAGAGTTGGTGCCGTAAGCGAAAGAGGTGCATCGGACGGTACGACCATCATAGTTGAAAATCTTTTCGCCAACGTCCCCGCAAGACTCAAATTCCTCAAGCGTGACCTTACCGAAGGCATGGCTGTTTGTGCGGTTCTCGAAAAGATCGCGCTTTCGCATCCCGAAGTAGCTTTCAAGCTGATCTCGGACGGTTCCGTGAAGCTCGAAACAAGCGGCGACGGAAACCGTCGCTCGGCCATCAGAAGCGTTTACGGCAAGGATTTCGCGAACGCAGTCCTTGAAGTGAATGCGGAGAGAGAGGGAGTTAAGGTATCGGGATTCATCACCTCTCCCGCTACACCGCGTGCCAACCGAAACTTCCAGAATTTCTTCATTAACGGCAGATACATCAAAACGAAAACCGGAATGGCGGCGATCGAGCAAGCATACACCTCGTATATCCCGCCCGAAAAATTCCCCGGTTGTGTCATTTACATTGATATAGCACCAAATACGGTCGACGTCAACGTCCATCCGGGCAAGCTCGAGGTCAAGTTCTCGAATGAGCGCCCGGTATTTGATGCAATTTATCACGCAGTAAGAAGTGCTCTTGCCGAGAGTACCGAGCGCCCCGAGATCAACTCTCTCGAAGGCAGAAAGCCTGCGTTTACAAGTTCCACACGCCCGTCTGCAAATTTCGCATTTGTCCCTGTCGTTGACCGAGTACTGGATAAAACACCGCAATATTCCCAAATCGATATTTCAGAACCGCCCAAACCCGCAGAAGAGACACCGATTATCCCGACTCCTCCCGTAAGCGAAGCACCCGTCTTTCGCACTCCGCCTGCTTATAAAGGCAACGTTGAGAAAATCGCGGAGGAACCCAAATATATTCCCGAACCCACACCGGTTGTCATTACGACACGTGAAACTGAAAGGGAAGAACTCGCAAAGCCCGCACAACCTATCGAGGGCGGATTCTTCCGACTTGTCGGTGAGGTCTTCAATTCCTACATAGTCGTCGAAAACAAGAACGTGATGCTGCTTGTTGATAAGCACGCGGCACACGAAAGACTAATTTTTGAGTCGTTCAAACGCTCGCTGACAACTCAAGAGCGTGACACACAGCTTATGGCAGTGCCCGTCGAGGTTATGCTTATGAGCGATGAGATCGCATCTCTCGAAGAATACCGCGAAAAGATCGAGCGCACCGGATTCGGATTCCGCTCCGCACGAAACACAGTTTACGTTACCGAGATCCCCTCGGCAATATCGGTAAACGCCGTATCCGCGATATTCGAATCGTTTGCCGAGGCAATCAGAAACGGTTCCGGAGTTGAGCTTACAACCGATATCATCTTTGAAAAGGCGCTTTATCAGGCATCCTGCAAAGCGGCAATCAAGGCGGGAAGGGTATATCCCGAGGGATATGCCGAATGGCTCATCCGCGAGCTGCGTGTGAATCCCGAAGTTATCTGCTGTCCGCACGGCAGACCCATTGCAATCGAAATTACAAAGACTACAATAGATCATTTATTTAAGAGGAGTTAATATGTACGAGCTTCTGAAACAGGAAGGCAAAGCCCGCAGAGGCGTCTTCCATACCGTTCACGGTGATATCCAGACCCCCGTCTTTATGAACGTCGGCACCTGTGCCGCAGTCAAGGGAGGAATTTCCTCCGAAGACCTCAGAGAAGTGCGTTGCCAGGTAGAGCTTTCGAATACCTATCATCTTCACATCCGTCCCGGCGATAAGCTCATATACGAAATGGGCGGTCTTCACAAGTTTATGAACTGGAGCGGCCCCATCCTTACCGATAGCGGCGGATTCCAAGTATTTTCACTTTCCCAGCTCCGCAAGATCACCGAGGAAGGCGTAAAATTCGCTTCCCACGTTGACGGTAAACGTATTTTCATGGGACCCGAAGAAAGCATGCAGATCCAATCGCACCTCGGCTCCACCATCGCAATGGCTTTCGACGAATGCGTTGAAAATCCCGCGCCCTATAAATACGTCAAGCAGTCCGCGGAGAGAACCGTACGCTGGCTCGTAAGATGTAAGGAGGAGATGGCGCGTCTGAACTCGCTTCCCGATACGATCAACCCGCATCAGCTTCTTTTCGGAATCAATCAGGGCGGAACCTATGAGGATCTCCGTATCGAAAATATGAAGCAGATCGCGGCACTTGATCTCGACGGCTACGCTATCGGCGGACTTGCCGTAGGCGAGGCTACCGAGGATATGTACCGCATTATCGACGCTGTAGAGCCCTATATGCCCAAGGATAAGGCAAGATACCTGATGGGTGTCGGCACGCCCCTCAATATCATCGAAGCTGTTCGCAGAGGCGTCGATTTCTTCGACTGCGTAATGCCCAGCCGTAACGCTCGCCACGGCAATCTCTTCACTTGGAAGGGAAAGATCAATTTGCTCAACGAAAGATTCGCGAAGGACGACAGACCCATCGATCCCGACTGTCAGTGCCCCGCATGCCGTCTTTACAGCCGTTCCTATATCCGCCACCTCTTCAAGGCAAAGGAAAGCCTGGGTATGCGTCTTGCCGTGCTTCATAACCTCTATTTCTATAACGAGCTTATGGAAAAGATCCGCGAAGCACTCGACGAGGGCAGATATGAGGAATTCTATCAGCATTATGTCAAGATCCTCGGCGAGAGAGTCGAATAATTGTTACAATTAACCTCTTGCCAAATCTCGCGTAATATAGTATAATATATAAAATAAGCATTTTTAATATCTGTTAATTCAATAATATCCGTTTTTTCGGCGGCTTTGCCGACGAAAAAACACCTCTCAGACGAGCGGAGCGAGTCCGCGCGTCGAGGGGAGCTGCCAAAATCTTTGATTTTGGCAGGCGGCGATAAACGCGCGTATCCCCGCCGCGCGGTTATCAATTGTAAAACGCAGTTTTACAATTGCCTATATAAAAATCGAAAGGAGGAACTCAATGCTTTCCGCAACAAAGAATTTTGTTTTGACTTTTTTGATTGCGCTTGTTGTTTTCGGTCTGATAGCTTATATGCTTGTCGGGCTAATACTGAATAATTTGATCGGCACCGAGGTGGACGAAACCGCACCGCCTGAGGACACAGCAGAGACACCCGAGGACGAAGGTCCGGGCAATATCGGCATCCAATTCGGCAACGGCGGTGAATCATTCAATTTATTGTTGATAGGAACAGACTACAGACCCTCCGATTTCGTCAATTACGATCCCGCTATGCTCGAAAAGCTCTACGGTATCAAGCAGGAGGAGGTAACTCCCGCAACTCCCCCCGCTGATGCACTGCCCAAACCCGGAGGAGTAATTTCCGATGAACAGTATCAGAGCCCTGACGGACTTGTTGCCGACGACGGAAGCCTCATCTTCTCAGGCGGATTTTATACGGTAGATTACAGAATAATCGAGACCGATGCGCTGATACTCATCTGCGCCGATAAGGAGAGAGGGCAGTTCACATATACCGTCTTTCCTACCGATGCTTACGTTGATATGAGCGGCAGATACATAAAGCTCTCCGAAGTATACGGCAGATACGGCCTCGATATCCTGCTCAATAAGATCTACGCGATGACAGGTATGTCGATCGACAATTACGCCCTCGTTTCAATGGAGGCGTTCCCCGCAGTCATCGATACGCTCGGCGGAATCAATTATAACGTGCCCTGCGATATGAAATATGTGGATAACGCGGGCGGAATAAATATTGACATCAAAAAAGGCGCCCACCGACTTGACGGACAAGGCGTGCTCGACGTCATTATGTTCAATAATTATACCGACGGTGGCTCTCGCGAAAAAACGACCGCAGAACTCCTGAGAAAGTTTATCTCCACCTTCATCAGTATAACCAACTATAACCGCGCCCCCGCGGTATTTGCGGAAATCGAAAAACAAGTTGATACGAATTTCACACTTGATGATTTCAAAAACAATATCGACCTTATCTTCAAATACGCCGGAAACAACCGCGAAGTTTCTGCGGTGATAAAGAAACAAACAGTCGGAAAAGACAAGCTTACTATTATCGACGAAACGGCAACCTGCGATATATTCGCGGCTTACAAGAGAATTTATAATTAATAAAGAGGATACAAAAATGGACAACAACGCAAAAACCATGGACAAGATCGTGGCTCTGTGTAAGAACCGCGGCTTCATTTTCCCCGGCTCCGAGATCTACGGCGGCCTTGCAAACACCTGGGACTACGGACCTCTCGGCGTTGAGCTGAAGAATAACGTAAAGAAGGCTTGGTGGAAGAAATTCGTTCAGGAGAATAAATACAACGTCGGTCTTGACGCGGCTATTCTTATGAACCCCCAGACCTGGGTAGCGTCCGGCCACCTCGCGGGCTTCTCCGACCCCCTTATGGACTGCCGCGAGTGCCACGAAAGATTCCGTGCCGATAAGCTTATCGAAGATTGGTGCGCAGAGAACTCCTTCGAGCTTCCCAAGCCCATCGACGCATTCACCCATGCTGAAATGAAGGAATTCGTTGAGGAGCACAACATTCCTTGCCCCACCTGCGGCAAGCATAACTTCACCGACATCCGTCAGTTCAATCTTATGTTCAAGACCTTCCAGGGCGTAACCGAGGACGCAAAGAACACCGTTTACCTCCGTCCCGAGACCGCACAGGGGATTTTCACCAACTTCGTAAACGTACAGAGAACCACCAGACGTAAGATGCCCTTCGGTATCGCGCAGATCGGTAAGTCCTTCCGTAACGAGATCACTCCCGGTAACTTCATCTTCCGCGTCCGTGAGTTTGAGCAGATGGAGCTTGAGTTCTTCTGCAAGCCCGGTACCGACCTTGAGTGGTTCGCATACTGGAGAGAATTCTGCCACAACTGGCTGCTTTCCATCGGTCTTAAGG
>JAZSLM010000052.1:0-35568 GCA_045535375.1 Eubacteriales bacterium | reverse complement strand
ATTTTAGTCAAGAGTATATAAGAATTTTAATGCATATGGTTTGTTATTCTGCATCCGTACTGTATCACTGTAGCGGATGTTCGCAGTAGCCAGATAAGCCTTCTCCCGGACCTTGGGAGAAGGTGGCGCGTAGCGACGGATGAGGGGTGGCGGAGTCTGTATTTACGGAGAAAACAGAAATGACCAATTTTGAAGTACAGCAGATAGCGAAATTTACGATGGAGTATATCAAGGGTGAAATCAAATCGGGAATGAATCTTACCGAGATTCGTGCACTGTGCGAAAACAAGATGTTTGAGCTCGGAGCAGATTCCTTTTGGTATTGGGATGTAGGTGCTTTTGTCTTTTCATCGGAGGAAACAGCTCTTTCCGTTTCGGGAAAGAAATACAAAACTGCCGACAAACTGATCGGCGATAATGACATTATTACTATTGATTTGAGTCCTTCCAAAGAATCCGTTTGGGGCGATTATGCACGAACAATAATTATCGAAAACGGTGCGGTTGTTGAAAATATCGATGTAATTCAAAACTCGGAATGGAAAAAAGGACTCCTTATGGAAGAAAAACTTCATAAAGAACTGCTGAAATTCGTTGATCGAGATACCACTTTTGAGGAGTTGTATTATCATATGAATGACTATATAAATTCCAACGGTTTCATCAATTTGGATTTTTTGGGTAATCTCGGTCATTCCATAGTAAGAAAAAAATCGGATAGGATTTATATCGAAAAAGGTAATCAGCGCAAGTTGAGTGAGGTTGAGTTCTTTACATTTGAGCCGCATGTCGGTATAAAAGATTCGCTTTACGGCTATAAGAAAGAGAATATATATTACTTCAACGGTGATGTTTTGACGGAATTATAAATTTGCAGATGAGGTATTAAAATGCAACTTGACGATACACGCACGCGGGCGTTGCTCGGCGACGAGGGTGTGAATAGGTTGAAAGAATCGCACGTTGCGGTCTTTGGGCTCGGCGGCGTGGGCGGACATCTTTGCGAGGCTTTGGCGCGCGCGGGAGTCGGTGAACTGACCGTCATTGACGGCGACACGGTTTCGGCGTCGAACGTAAACCGCCAGATAATCGCGACGCAGGATACTGTCGGCAGGTCGAAAGCCGATGTTATGGCGGAGCGGATACTTTCGATCAATCCCGAATGCAAGGTGCACGCGGTCAACCTCTTTTACCTGCCCGAAAACGCCGATGAGATCGACCTATCTCGGTTCGATTTTATTGCCGATGCGGTCGATACCGTTGCGGCGAAGGTCGAGCTGATATGCCGCGCAGACGCGGCGGGCGTTCCCATTATCGCCTCGATGGGCGCGGGAAACAAGCTCTATCCCGAGCGATTCCGCATTTCCGACATAAGCAAAACGAGCGTCTGCCCGCTTGCGAAGATAATGCGCAAAAAGATGAAAGAAAAGGGAATCAAGAAGCTCGACGTCGTCTGGTCGGATGAAGAACCGATCAAGGCACAGGGACTTGAAAGTGAAAACGGCAGAAACACGCCGGGAAGCCTTTCGTTCGTGCCGGGAGCGGTAGGGCTTATAATGGCGGGACATATAATAAGGAATCTGTCACGCTTCGCGTGAATGATAATCTGCCTTCGGCAGAATGATAATCCGCCTGCGGCGGAATGATAATTTGCCTGCGGCAAAATGGAGGAGAAAAATGAAATTCGACAGAGAAAAATACTTATCATACTGTTTTGACACGGTGAAGCGTCTTATGGACGTGCCCAGCCCCAGCGGATATTCGCGCGAGATCGCTTCGCTGCTCGCGGATATTGCGTCCGAGCAGGGACTCTCTCTTGAGGCTACCAAGAAGAGCTGCTTCTTTATGACATACGAGGGTAAGGATCATTCTTCCTCTCTCGGCGTTGCGGCGCATTGCGACACTCTCGGTGCTATGGTTCGCTCGATCGACGGAAACGGCGATCTCAACTTCGCGCCCGTCGGAGGAGTTCTTTGCAACTCGCTTGACGGCGAATACTGCTTCGTTATCACCCGCGAGGGCAAGAGATACACGGGAACTATCCTCTCTCGTTCGCCCTCGGTCCACGTTTATTCCGACGCTCGCAGCCGCTCGCGCGACGCGGACAATATGTACGTCCGTCTTGATGAGAACGTAAAGAGCGCGGCGGACACCCGCGCGCTCGGCATCGAAAACGGCGACTACATATGCTTCGATCCCAAGACCGTTGTGACCGAAAGCGGATACCTCAAGTCGCGCTTTATCGACGACAAGGCAAGCGTTGCTTGCATTCTCACCGCCTTCAAGATCATGAAGGATGCGGGTATCGTTCCCGAAAAGGATATTAAATTCCTCGTTTCGATGTACGAGGAGGTCGGTCACGGCGCGGCGTTCGTTCCCTCGGGACTCGAATCGATGCTTGCCGTCGATATGGGCTGCATCGGCAAGGATCTGAAGTGCGACGAGCACACCCTTTCGATATGCGCCAAGGATGCGGGCGGTCCCTATGACTATGAGCTGACCTCGAAGCTGATCGATATGGCAAAGGCGGCTGAACTGCCCTATTGCGTCGATCTTTACCCCTACTACGGCTCCGACGTCGGAGCTATGTGGCGCGCGGGACACGATGTTCCCGGTGCGCTGATCGGTCCCGGCGTTCACGCCTCGCACGGAATGGAGCGCACCCACGCCGACGCGCTGATGGCAACGTTTGAACTTATTTTAATGTATCTGGGAGTATAAAGCTATGGAAAAGATCAAGGTTGGTATTATTGGTCTCGGTTGCCGGGGAAATACGATGGGAATGCTCGTTGCCGAGCACGAAAACTGCGCGGTCACCGCTATCTGCGACGAGTATCCTGATCGTTGCGACGCTATGAAGGAAAAGGTCGCGTCCCTCGGACACGACCCCAAGATCTATCTGAATTATGAGGAGCTTATCGCTTCTCCGGACGTTGAGATGGTATTTGTTTTCTCGGCTTGGGAAAACCATGTCCCCGCGACTGTTGCCTCGATGAAGGCGGGCAAGCCGGTTGCCTTTGAGGTCGGCGGCGCTTACACCATCGACGAATGCGTTCAGCTTTGCGAGGCTCACCGCGAGACGGGTACTCCCGCGATGATGCTTGAAAACTGCTGCTACGGCAGAGTAGAGCAGACTCTTTATGCGATGAACGAGGACAACTTCTTCGGCGAGATCGTTCACCTTTGCGGCGGCTATAACCACGACCTTCGCGAGGAGATCTCGATGGGTCTTATAAACCGTCACTACCGCCACCGTAACTACCGCAGCCGTAACTGTGAAAACTATCCCACCCACGAGCTTGGCCCGCTCAACGTTCTTCTCGGCATCGGCCACGGCAACAAGTTCGTCAGCCTTTCTTCCTTCGCATCGAAGAGCGCGGGACTTGATACCTATATCAGAAATCACCCCGACCGTGATCAGACCTACGCCGACGGAAAGTGGGCGCAGGGTGATATTATTACAACCATTATGACCACCGAATTCGGTCAGACCGTCCGTCTGACACTCGACACGACCCTGCCCCGCCCCTATTCCCGCGGACTTGAGATCCACGGCACCCGAGGCTGGTTCTCGCAGGAGAATATGTCGGTCTACAGCGACGCCGACCACAAGGAAAGCGACCACTTCAAGTGGAAGAATTTCTGGGGCAACTATTCGCAGTATGAGGAGAAGTATATGCCGGGGCTCTGGCGCGACTATCTCGAAGCGGGCATCAAGAAGGGTCACGGCGGAATGGACTTCCTCGTTATCGACTCCTTTATCCAGACTGTCAGAAACGGCACACCTATGCCCATCGACATCTATGACTCCGCGATCATGATGGCTGTGACTCCCTTGTCCGAGCAATCGATCAAGCAGGGCGGCGCACCCGTCGAATTCCCCGATTTTACTGCGGGAATCGAGAAGAGAGCAATTGCGGAAGGTAAGTATAAGCTGTTTTAAGTGCAAAGAGCAAAATGAAGAAAGATTTCTCGCTTTGCTCGAAAATCGGACATTGTGATAATTTAATTTGGTTTTGATAATCTATCGTTTTGTGTGATAATTCAATGCCAAAAAAATTCTCGGATATTCAATGAAGCCAAAATCTTCAGAATATCCGAGAATCTTTTATATTAGAATAATTTTCGCCTTGGCGAAAATTTACCTTCATTTTGCATTTTACTTCCCGCTTTTCCTTAAATTTAGGGGTTACATTTCCGCGAGAAATAGATTATAATTATAGTGTAACGAATTTTTTGCGAGGTTATTATGGAACTTATACTTATCAGTAATTCGAAGCTCAAGATAATGCTGAGCGCCGAAGATATGAAAAAATACAATATCGAATGCGATGGAGAGAGCGCTTTGCGGCGCGGGTTCAAGCCCGTGCTCGAGGTGGCTCACGCCGATTGCGGATTTGATATTGAAAGCGGACGGCTTCTCGTTCAGGTCTTTCCCTCGCGCGGGGGAGGCTGCGAGATGTTCGTCACGCGCGTTGCGCTTTCATCGGGGACGCAGGCGAACGACGCGTCGGTCTGCATCTTTGACAGCCTGCAGGCGATGATATCACTTTGCCGTGTCCTCCATACCCGCGGATTCGGCAAAAGCAGCGGCGCGTATGCGCTCCCCGAGGGCGCGTTTGCTCTGATACTCCCCGAATTTGACCGCGACGAGCGACTGCCGCTCGATGCGGCTGTCATAAATGAATTCGGCTATCGCCGCGACTGCGAAAAGATCGAAGGATACATAAAAGAACACGCCCGCCCTATTTTTGCGGAGAATGCGGTGGCAAGACTCGCGGATTTTGTGTAAGCTCTTGACAAATCCTCCGATGATTGATATAATTATTATATGAATCATCCGGAGGTTTTATAATGGATAATATAGATGCAAGATGGGAAGCGCTTGAGGCGAAGTGCCGCGAGTGCCGAAAATGCCCGCTTTGCGAAACGAGAACGAATTGCGTTTTCGGCACGGGTAACAGAAATGCCGACCTGATGTTCGTCGGTGAAGCCCCGGGTGAGCAAGAGGATCTTTCGGGAACTCCCTTTGTCGGCAGAGCAGGTCAGCTTCTCGACCGGTTCCTATATGCCGTTGACATCAAGCGCGAGGACGTTTATATTGCGAACATTCTCAAATGCCGTCCGCCCAAGAACCGCGATCCGCTTCCTGCGGAGGAGGATGCGTGCATAGATTTCCTTCGCGAACAGGTGCGTCTTGTGCGCCCTAAAGTTATCGTCTGCCTCGGCAGGATCGCGGCAATGAGGCTTATCAAGCCCGACTACAAGATCACGCAGGAGCACGGAACGTGGGTCGAGAAGGGCGATTTCGCAATGACCGCCGTCTTCCACCCCGCGGCACTTCTCCGAGATCCAAGGCGCAAGGAAGATATGCTGAACGATATGAAGGCGATCAAAAAACGCCTTGATGATAGCAATTAATGAAAGGATAAAAGACTATGAAAAAGATCACGATTTTACTTTTGGTTCTGTGTATGATCCTTCCCACGTTTGCGGCTTGCACGGGCGGGTCGGGTGATGAAACGACCGCGGCTGAGGTACCTGTCGAAACCACTGCACCGGAAACCGAGGCTCCCGTTCCCTCGGGACTGCTTCTCGTATCGGGCGGAAACACCGATTACGTTATCGTCCGCCCCACCGAGTGTCAAAGCTTCATTCTCGATGCTATGTCCGAGCTGCGTAAGACCGTCACCGACAAATACGGCGTCACCATTAAGCCGCAGGATGACTGGGTAAAGGGCCTCGGAAAGGGCGAGGCTTACACTTCGGAGGCGCCCGAAATACTTATCGGTGAGACGAACAGACCCGAAAGCATCGAGGCTCTTGCGTCACTTCAGCCCGGTGAGTACAAGGTCTGCGTCAGCGGAAATAAGCTCGTTCTTATCGGTACGACCGATTATCTGACCTCCTTGGCGATTCAGGAATTTGTCAAATACGTAGAGGCAAGCGCCGATGCGTCCGAGCTTACGGTGTCCAACGATTATTCCGTTCTCAAGTCGCAGGATGATTTCAATAAGATCCTCATGGGTATCACTATGTACGCAATGGGCGACAGCTATTTCGGCGGTTCTTCGCTCGGCAAAGAGGCGACCTGGGTCAATCAGCTCGGCGAGAAGTACGGAATGAATTACGTCAATTACGGCATCGGCGGAAGCACCATGTCGGATTACGTTACGACCAACAATCCGATGGTTCTGCGTTATACCAGAATGGAGAAGGGCGACGCGGATATCATTCTCCTTGAGGGCGGACGAAACGACCGCTCGAAGGAGGTTCCGCTCGGAGATTTCGAATCGCGCGATTCAAAGACCTTCATGGGAAGCATCAATATCATGCTTGACGGTATGCTTAAGGCCTATCCTAATGCGCTCATCATCCTGGTGACCCCCTGGTATCACACCGGTAAGGTTGCCGCAACCGGACTTTCGAACGTCGATTACGCAAACGCGATGCGCAGCCTCGCGGAGTACCGTAATGACAAGAGGATCGTCTGCCTCTACGCGGCAGATCCGAACACCATCGGAGTCAATATGAATGACGCAAACTTCCGTAAGAAATACTGTATCGAGCCGAATGACGTAAGCCATCTGAACCTTGAAGGTATGAAGTACGTTCTGACCTATATGGAGCAGTTTATAGCTTCGGAATACACGAAGTTCAAGGGTCAATAAAAATATAACAAAAAATCGGGGCGTGCCCCGATTTTTTGTTATTCATCTGTTCCGATACTATCCCAATCTATGTCTTCCGAGTCAATATAGCCGCTTCTTTCCGCTTTTTCAATAATTGCGGCTTCTTCGACGGTCACTTTGGTAAAATCGGGATCCCATGCAAGAACTAATTTTTTGATAAACTCATAAGCAAATTCCTTGTCCGCTTCGGGTAAAAGATCCATCAAGCGAGCGGCTTCGATTACTATACTTGACATTAAGATACCTCCTTATTTGTATATGTCTCCTCGGTTTCCGATATCGATCACAAAAATTATTTCTACTGTTTCCTCGTTTATACGTTTATATATTATGCGCCAAGTTCCAACACGTAAACGCTTGCGCCCGTCCGTATATCCCTGCATAGGTTTGATATCACCGACGGGCGGGGTTTGAGCGAGTCCCGATATAGCTTCACGAATTCGGGCAACTGATTTTTTATCGAGTTTAGATAAAAATTTCAGTGAGTCTTTAGAGTATTTTATTCTCACAGTCGTCATATCAATACTCCTATGGTATACATATATCACAACCATTATATAAGAAAATGAATGATTTGTCAATAGCACATTCGAAAAATTTACAATCGTAAGTTAACGTAAGTTAAACCTGTGGTTACACGCTCTAAACAAAAAATCGTGGCGAGCACCGATTTTTTGTTGTGAAAGTAGCATATTCGCATAAATCAAGTGAATATTCGGTAAAAATTCACTTTATTCGCTGAATATTCGCTTTATTCGCTTGACAAAAGCGAATAATCGGTGTATATTTTAACACTCGCAAAGCAAATGCGCGATGCGGGATTGATCAAAGCACTTGGACGTGGTATTGAGATATATGTAAAAGTATAAAGCGTTCGAAAGAATTTGCCCTTACACACCGAAATGTGTGCAAAGGCAAATTGTTATTTTGTTCTGTATTTCTCCAATACCTTGATGTATTCCGGATTGTTCATCAGCTCGGCGCGTCTGCCTTTCGTAGCGTTGGCACGGTAATCAAGATTGAATTTGAAACGATTATCCCGCGAGTCTTCGGGGAATCGATCAAAGGAATGATCTAAAGCTTCGTTGTCCGCTCTCAATTCGTGGAGCAATTTTTTCGCATATAGATTTTTATCCATAACAGCAATGATCTGCTCATCCGTTCCGCCGCGATAGTATAGATCATTTTCAATTCTTCCGAGGAAGGACTGAGCAAGCATGAGGAAGAACGCTTCTCCTGTATTTTCAAATGCAGTCAGCATCTCATCGCCGCAATGCAATGCATGTTCTGACTTTTCTGACATCGAAAGCGTAGGATTGAAGAATACAGTTCTGCCGAGTTTATCTGCCGCAAAGTCAACAAGCTCATACATATTCTTTTGAACGTGGAAATAATATTCGTTTGTATCTTTGGCAAATAACTGCTCGGTCTTCTGACTACATGTTCCATACCAGTCTGTAAACTTGGCCTTATAAATCTCCAAGGCTTTGTCTGTTTTGCCTTCTGCATGGAGTATCTTTGCACGCATATTCCATGCGTTGAGGCGAATTCTTTCATCTGTACAGCCATCGAGTATTTTATCGCAGATCGACAGAAATTCATCCTTGTGGGCAATCAGCACGGCGGGATCATTGTCCGCCATATCTCCGCCGATATTCCACATATAGTAGTGCATGATGTTATAATCCTTGGGATAGTCGTGATATGCCTTGACGATGATTTCGCGTCCCTTTTTCGAGAGCCAATGCTTTTTATAGAGGTCAATAACTTCATCTATCTCGGCTTGAATCCTTTCCTGATCGAACCCCATAAGCTCATCGAGCGTCACTCCGAAATAGTAAGCGAGCGGCTGCAGAAGCGTGATGTCGGGATAAGTCTCGCCTCGCTCCCATTTGCTGACGGCGGCACAGCTTACGTTCATAGCAACCGAAAGCTGTTCTTGTGTAATATTCTTTTGATTTCGTAAGCGCTTGATATTAGCGCCGATGTTCATTTCCATTGTGAACCTCCGTTTAGAAAAAAGTAAGCCGACGTCTGCTTCTGCCATTATTATAGCACATTTTCCCGATTTGTAAAGGTATTGTCAGGAAATATCGTGTTAACCGCAGGTTGAAAAATGAGCGCATAAGTTTTAATCCTAATGGATTTTCGCCCTCGGCGAAAATCTACCTTTCATTTTGCCGCAGGCAAATTATCATTCGGCGCAAGCCGACAATCATTCTGCCGAAGGCAGATTATCATTCGAGCGAAGCGAGATCAACCTCTCAAAAGTTCTATCACTCGCCGTCGTCAGCGGCAATCTGCAATAGGGTTTACATATGCCCAAAATCGACAGCGCTGCTTTGACGGGGATCGGATTTACCTCCGAAAACAGTGCCTCCGAGAGGGGTAAAAGCGAGGCGGCGAGCTCCTTTGCTTCGTGTATTTTGCCTTCGGCATAGGTGTGGCAGAGAGCAGAGGTTTCTTTCGGTTTGACGTTTGAAAGCACAGAGATCACGCCGTCCGAGCCGAGCGAAAGCAGAGGGAGCGTGGCGTTGTCGTTGCCCGACCAGAGGCAGGATTCACTGCCGAGATAAGACAAAAATTGCGCTCCGTAGGCGATGTCACCTGTGGCATCCTTGATACCGATTATGTTTGGAATAGCGAAAAGCTCGCTCCAGACGGAGGGCGGGACGGTCATTCCCGTGCGCGAGGGGACGGTGTAAACGATGATGGGAAGCGAGGTCGCCGAGGCTATTTCGCGGTAGTGGCGGACAAGCCCCGAGGGGGTGCATTTGTTATAGTAGGGCGTGACGGCAAGCAGGGCGTCGGCACCGTTTTTCTCGGCAGATCTTGCCTTCAGGGCAGCGTGCGCCGTGCAGTTCGAGCCGACTCCCATTATGACGGGAACGCTCTTCTGCGCCGCTTTTGCCGCCTCGCGTAAGAGGGTAGTTGACTCGTCATCCGAGAGGGTCGGCGCCTCGCCCGTCGTTCCGCATACGAGGAGCGCGTCGATGCCCGCGTCGAGCTGAAAATGCAAGAGTTTGCGGAAAGAATCGAGATCGAGTGCGCCGTTTTGCTCAAACGGCGTGCAAAGTGCCGTCGCGGCACCGAAAAACAAAGAAAATTTACTCAAAATTTTCTCCTTTCTCAAAATAAATATTGCTTTTTTTGCGGTTTTATTATATAATATATATAATAGGCTAACTATATTTAATGAGAGATTTGAAATGAGCGATATTATTATAAATGCAAAGCCCGAAACGAGCCTTTGTACGTCCGATTTTGATTATTTTCTTCCCGAAGAGCAGATCGCACAGCATCCCGCCGAGCCCCGCGATTCCTCGCGCCTGCTCTGCGTTGACAGAGAGAGCGGTACTCTTACGCACAAATATTTCCGCGATATAATCGATCATCTGCGCGAGGGCGACACCCTTGTAGTCAACGATTCCAAGGTCATTCCCGCCCGCCTTTACGGCCACGCCTTTGGCAGAGAAGAGGCAATGGTCGAGCTTCTCCTGCTCCGCCAGCGCGGCGACGATCTTTGGGAAACTCTCGTAAAGCCCGGAAAACGTGCCCGCGTTGGAATGAAGATGGTCTTCGGAGGCGGAGTTCTCGTCGCGACGGTTGAGGATATCGTTGAGGAGGGCAATCGACTTGTTCGCCTCGAATACGACAAAAATTGTTACGCAAATGTTTACGATATGCTCTCCGAAGTCGGCGTAATGCCCCTGCCGCCTTACATCACGGCGAAGCTTGAGGATAAGTCCCGCTACCAGACAGTATATGCGAAGCGCGAGGGTTCTGCCGCCGCGCCGACAGCGGGCCTCCACTTTACACCCGAACTTCTCGAGCGCATCAAGTCGAAGGGCGTTGCGGTCGTTCCCGTAATGCTTCACGTCGGACTCGGAACTTTTCGCCCCGTCAAGGAAGAAAACATCGGCGAGCACATCATGCACACCGAATATATCTCTGTGTCGCAGGAAAGCGCGGATATCATCAACTCGCGCCGTGCCGGGGGAGGACGAACCATCTGCGTCGGCACCACTTCCTGCAGAACGCTCGAAAGCGTTTCGGATGAGCAAGGCATCGTTCATCCTATCAGCGGCGACACGGGCATATTCATCTATCCCGGCTACCGCTTCAAGGAGACCGATGCGCTGATAACCAATTTTCACCTCCCAAAATCGACGCTTCTGATGCTCGTTTCCGCTTTTTACGAGCGCGAGAAGATGCTCGAGGTCTACAATACCGCCGTCCGCGAGAAATATAGATTCTTCTCCTTCGGCGATGCGATGTTTATTGAGTAAAAATGAAAAAATTCTTAGATTTCAAAATATGGACGCGCCAGGCTCCCGATGAGGAATTCAGGCTGCCGAAGATCAGCGATTGCACCTTTGAGCTGATCGAAAACAGAGAGGCGGCAATTGATGAAATTCCCGCCGAGATACTTTTATCGGTCGACGGAATACGTCACCTCGTCCACGCCCGCCTTTCGGACTATGAATTCGAAAGCGCGGAGCAGTACGCGCGCAAATTCGCGCTCAAGCTGGCAAATTCGCTTGAGGGCGCGGTTGAGGAAACCGATAAGGCAACCGTTTTTTGTGCCGAAAAATTCCTTCCTCCGCAGATCACGGAGTTCACCCCGATGCTCACGCTTTCGGTGTGGTTTTCATGTGATAAGAATTTCACCGACCTTTACGAGGATATAATTGCACTGCTCGAAAAGGAAATGCCCTTTGCGCTTCCTTCAAAATACGGCGAGGAAATGCCTCCCAAGCAGGAGTATTCCGATAAAAATACATTCATCGAGTTTCTGAAGGACACTCCCGCGCCGATCTGGTACGCGCGGAAGCCGCTCACGCACGTTCACGTCAACGACGCAAACCGCGCCGAGGCAAAGCGCGATGGACTTCGCACCAACCGCATCTCGATCCGTATGCCCGATGCGCTTTACGAGATCGAGGAATGGAAGTTTGCACTTCGCAGACTTCTTAAATCCCTGACCCTGACCGTCGGCGGCTTCTTTGGACAGCTTTGCCGCGGGGAGAGCGGAGTGGTGTCGTGGTGGTGGCAGGGCGTGCCGCTTGAGCTCGGAGTTGCCTGCACGTTCGGCGAGCCTTATTACTCGCTCATTCCCGACTGTGCCGAGAAGGGCGAAAAGATCGCGGACGGAGTTGCTTATTTCGAGGAACCCTACGGTCCCTACGTTCCTACAGAGCTTGTTTCGATGCCGAAAAAGAAGCTTTTCGGCAAGGAAAGAAGATATCCCGATGATTTTGCATCGGCTCCGAATAACCCTATAAAGAAATGGCAAAACCCAAGCTGATTGCCGTTGTCGGACATACGGCTTCGGGAAAAACCGGATTCTCCATCGCGCTTGCCGAGCGTCTCGGCGGTGAGATCGTCTGCTGTGACTCGATGCAGATCTACCGCGAAATGGATATCGGCACGGCAAAGCCTACTCCCGAAGAGCTTGCGCGCGTGCCGCATCACACGGTCGATTTCGTTGATCCGATGCGCCCGTATTCCTGCGCAGACTATGCATCGGATGCCGAAAGAGCCATAAACGATATTCTTTCGCGCGGAAAATTGCCCGTTATCTGCGGAGGAACAGGTCTTTATCTCGACGCTCTGCTTTTTGAGCGACCCTTTGACGAATGCGGTGGCAAGAGCGAGATCCGCGAACGACTCACCCGCGAGGCGGAGGAGCTCGGAGCGCATGCGCTTCACCTGCGTTTGCAGGCTGTCGATCCCGAAAGCGCGGAAAAGATACACGAAAACAACGTCCGCCGCGTGATCCGCGCGCTTGAAATATACGAAACCACGGGCAAGAAAAAAAGCGAGCTCGATGCGCTTTCCTCGCCCGCAAAATATGATTTTTTGGCATTTGAGCTTCGCCGTACCGATATGAGCGAGCGCTATGCCCGCATCGAGGCGAGAGTTGACGAAATGCTTTCTTCGGGACTTATCGAGGAAACGAAAAAGCTTCTCGAAATGGGAATCTTCGAGAAAAATCCCACCGCCGCTCAGGCGATAGGATACAAAGAGATCCTCGGATACGTGCGCGGTGAGATGGAGCTTTCCGAGGCGCGTGAGCGCCTTTGCATCGCCACAAGACAGTATGCCAAAAGACAGGTTACCTGGTTCGGCGCAAAGAATTATATCGAAACCGTCGAGCTTGGCGACGCACTTCCAGACCCGACCGAGGCTCTCTGTCAAAGAATTACAGATTGGATAAATAATTAACGAATAACGGCAAATATTAATGAAAAAACAAGGAAAAGATAAAGTATCGCTCAGCACTCTGCGGCGTTCGGATATAACAAAAGTGAATAGCGGACGCCCGGAAGAGAAGAAAGAGCGAAAATTCGGTTTTGACTTTTCCTATCTTTTCTCGGCGCTTTTGACGATAGCGGTTGCCGCCGCTTCGGCGGGTCTTGTTCTGTATTTCGGTTACCATACCGTAAGAACCTTTACCACCGATATCACCACTACCCCTGCCTACGACGTTACCGAAAGCGAGTACCGCCGCGGTGAGGGATACATCTTCAGAAGCGAGGTACCGATCCTTACGAATATTTCGGGCACTCCCGATTATGCGGTTGCTGACGGCGAAAGAATAGGCGTTGGCGAGCTGATCTGCCACCTCTATCCCTCTATCGGTGAAGAGGAGCGCGCCAAGATAGCCGAGATCGATCTCGAGATCGCGCTGCTTGAATCGATCGTAGACACGGGAGTTATCGAAACGGGAATACCCGAGGCTCTCCGCGATGCGAAGGACGGGTATGCCGAGATAATGCTTCTGCTTTCGCAGGGCAGATATTCCGACGCCGCAGCGTTGTCGGATTCCTTCCTTTCCTCGCTCGGGCGCATAGACGCGCTTGAAAACGGATCGGGAGATATTAAAAACAGAATAAGTATGCTTTATGCCGAAAGAAGCGGACTCGTTGCTTCTTACGGCAAAAAATCCGGAAGCGTTAACGCGGACAGCGTCGGATATTTCTTCAGTGATCCCGACGGCTACGAGAAAATTTTTGATCCCGCGCTTCTCGGAAATATGACGCTCGGTTCCTTTGCCGAGCTGACTGATCAGATCCCCGAGGATACCTCAAACTGCATTGGAAAGATGCTCGACGATCCGAAATGGTATCTCTGCCTGCCCTTCGATGCTGAAAACGCGAAGGGATTTGAGTCGGGAAGAGAATATGATCTTATTTTCAACGATAACGGCGGCAAGACGCTTTCCATGTATCTTGAACGCATCGCGCTCGATCTTGACGATCACGATTCCGACGGCGACCGCGCCGAGGCTCTCTTGATCTTTTCGAGCCGCGAGATCCCGAAAGGATTCGTTTGGCGCAGAACGCAGGACGTCAGCGTGGAATACGCCTCGCATCACGGATACCGCATTCCGCTTTCGGCTGTCCGCTATTATGACGGAATGACCGGCGTTTACACGCTTGGCGGAGGATACGTTCTTTTCAGACAGATAAAGGTCATTTTTGAGGGCGACGGATACTGCATCGCCGCGGATTATGCCGATGCCGAGCCGGGACATCCGCTGACTTATACCTCTCTCGGTTTTTCGGAACACGGGAAGCTTGACGATTACGCCTCGCTTCACGCTTTTGCGGAAGGATTGGGGCTTGAAAAAACGGTGTACGACAATGGCGGTATACCCGTAGTAAAGGGTCAGACCCTGCGCTATTTTTACCACCTGGGCGATCTTGAGCAGATCATTCTGACGGGTAAGGATCTATACCACGGAAAGGCACTTGACTGATATGAGCGAAAATAAATTTGATGAGCTTCTTTTGCGCTACGACAATGCCCTCGAGGGCATTCGTGAGGCGGAAAGGAAAGCCGGGCGCGAGGGCGTCCGCCTTGTGGTTGCCGCAAAATACGCCACCTCGGAGGAGCTTGACGCTCTTTGTGAGCAAAGAGGTCTTGACGTTATCGGCGAAAACCGAACAGACACTCTGATCGAGCATTACGAGGGCATGAAAAATCGCGTTGAGATCCACTTTATCGGACATCTTCAAAGAAATAAGGTGAAGTCGATCATCGAAAAGGTCGCGCTTATCCACTCGCTTGAATCGCAGGGACTTGCCGAGGAGATCGAAAAGCAGTCTGCAAAGAGAGGGATAAAAACGAAAGTTCTTGCCGAGATCAACATCGGGCGCGAGGAATCGAAAAGCGGTCTTCTCCCTGAGGAGCTTGCCGCCTTTTGCAGCGAACTCGGCAAATACCCGCACGTCGAGCTTTGCGGCTTTATGACGATGGCTCCGAAATGTGAATCCGGAGAAGATTATTACAAATATTTCAAAGAAACCCACGACATCGGCACGGATGTATGGAAGAATATTCTCGGAAAAGACGGAGAGCCGATCTTTTCTATGGGAATGAGCGAAAGCTACCGCCCCGCGATTGCGGCGGGTGCAAATATCGTCCGCCTCGGAAGCAGCGTGTTCGGAAGAACGACGGCGGATATGGTGAATCTGAAAAATAAAACAAATGATAAATAAATCGGAGGATTAAAAAATGGCATCTCTTAATATTTTCAACAAGCAGATAAAGACTGCTAAAGACGAAGATTTCGACACCAATTACTACGGTCAGGAAGAGGATTACGAAGCTCCCGCAAAGGAAGAAAAGCCCGCTTACGAGAAGCCTGCGGCTCCCGCAAGACCCACTTTCGGTGCATCTATGGCAGCTCCCATGCAGATGAAGCTCATCCGTCCCACGACCTTTGCCGACGGACAGATCATTGCAAACGCACTTATGGAGAACCACCCCGTTCTCATTCATCTTGAAAACGCAACCAAGGAGGTTTCGCACGACCTCGTTTGCTTCCTTACCGGTGTCGTTTACGCCATCGGCGGACAGATCCAGCCCGTTTCCGATACCACATATATGCTCTCGCCCCACTCGATGGAGATCGCAGAGGAAGTCATCGAATCCGAGCAGCCCGCGCCCGAGGATGAGGGTTACGGTTTTGCAGGCTTCAGCGGTATCGGCGGATACAATTATTGATATTCCGAAAGGCGGAATAATATTTGAAGCTCTTTTTGGTACTAACGGTCAATTTCGTTGACCTGATCCTCACAGCCGTGCTCTTTGCGATGCTGATAAGAGCCGTGCTTTCGATCTTTATGATGGGAGAGGAGAGCAAGTTTGCGATGATCCTCTATTTCTTCACCGAGCCCTTCATAATGCCCGTGCGAATGATCCTGCAGAAGCTGAATCTCTTTCAGGGGTCGCCGCTTGACGTGTCATTCTTTTTGACCTCGATACTTCTTGCGATGACTCAGACTCTGCTTTCGTCAATCCCTATGTCAATGATCTGAAACTAGGAGAATATCTATGAAAATTCCGGAAAATTTCAAACAAAAATACTCTCTTTCGGGTGAAAGCTATAACCCGAAAAACGTAGATGCCGCGCTTTCCGAGCTTTTTGCGGTATCGGGCAGACTTTATAAAGAAAACTCCGATCTCAAGGCGGAGATCGCGGCGCTTCGCGAGGAGGCGAAGAATGCGCCCGCGCAGGTCGCAGAGGTCGATCTTTCGGGACTCGAGCTCACCGTTTCGGGTCTTGAGCTTATGGTCACCGCACTCGAGGCTAAGATCGATGCGATCAAGAATGCCGTCAACGACACGCTTTGCGTTGTCAACGATGCGGCTATCTCGGCAAAGAAGGCGGAGGAATCCGCCGCGGAGGCAAAGACTGCTTCCGAGTCCGCAAAGACTGCCGCCGAAGAGGCAAAAGACGCAGCCGAGGATGCTCTCAATGCCGCAGATCAGGCTGTCGGCACAGTCGGTGAAATTAAAAATATCGCGGAAGCGGCAAAGGCTGCAAGCGATGCCGCGTGCGAAAATGCGAAAGCGGCAAAGGATTCGGCGCAGGATATTCTTGACGCCATCGATGAGCTTGGTGACAGGCTTGAAGGCGTGCCCACCGACGTCATACCCATGATATTTGACGACGAGCCCGTCGAGATTGAGGAAGGAGCTCCCGAGCTCCCCGAGGAGGCTGAAGACGTTCTTCTTGCCGAGGTTGCGCTTATGTCCGAGTTTGAAGACGAGCCCGAAGCCGTCGAGGAACCTGAAGTAATTGAGGAACCCGAGGTGATCGAGGAACCCGAGGTGATCGAAGAACCTGAGGTTATTGAAGAACCTGAGGTTATTGAAGAACCCGAGATTGCCGAAGAGGCTCCCGAAGAGACCGAAGAGGACAGCATTGCGGATCAGCTCATCCGTTTTGCGGGACTTGATGCTCCCACCGAGGAGATCGAACCTGCCGAGGAGGTTGAGGACGAGGATCTCACCGCGAAGCTGAACGAAATGTTCGGCGCAGAAGAAGCCGAAGAGGAGGCTCCCGCCGAGGAGGAGAAGCCCGCCGAGGAAGAAAAGCATACGCCCACTTCCTTTAATGATATGAAGAGCGCTCTTGACGCCATCCGCGCAAGACTCAAAAAATAAAGTACATATAATTTTTAAGGAGATATACACATTATGTCCAAGGACTACACAAGTACACTCAATCTGCCCCAGACAAGCTTTGCCATGAGGGCGAATCTGCCTCAGCGCGAGCCCGATATGCTCAAGTACTGGCAGGAAAAGGATCTTTACAACCGTCTGCTCGAAAACGCAGAGGGCAAGCCTCAGTTCGCACTTCACGACGGCCCTCCCTTCTCGAACGGAAATATCCATATGGGACACGCCCTCAACAAGATCCTCAAGGATATCATCAATAAGTCGAAGATCATGGAAGGCTACCGCGTTCCCTTCGTTCCGGGCTGGGACAACCACGGTATGCCGATCGAATCCGCGATCATCAAGAAGAATAAGCTCGACCGCAAGAAGATGTCGATCTCGGAATTTCGTTCCGCTTGCCACAAGTTCGCGCAGGATTTCGTAGACAAGCAGTCCGAGCAGTTCCAGCGCCTCGGCGTAGTTGCCGATTGGGAGCATCCCTACATTACCATGGCGCCCGAGTTCGAGGCACGCGAGGTTCGCGTGTTCGGCGAGATGTTCAAGCGCGGATATATCTACAAGGGTCTCAAGCCCGTTTATTGGTGCCCCCACGACGAGACCGCTCTCGCAGAGGCGGAGATTGAGTATGCTGACGACAAGTGTACCTCCATCTTCGTTAAGTTCAAGGTAAACGATGACAAGGGCAAGCTCGCAGGTCTTGACCTCGACAACACCTACTTCATCATTTGGACCACCACCACCTGGACCCTCCCCGGCAACCTTGCGATCGCGCTCAACCCTGTTGAGAACTATGTTGTTCTCCGCGCGGCTGACGGCAGCTGCTACATCACCGCAGAGGCTCTTGCGGCAAAGACCATGGCTGCGGGCGGCATCGAGGAGTATGAAACCGTTCTCACCATGCCCGGACGCGAGTTTGAGTTCATGACCGCGCGCCATCCCTTCCTCGACCGCGACAGTATCGTTGTCAACGCCGACTACGTTACCATGGACACCGGTTCAGGCTGTGTTCATACCGCTCCCGGCTTCGGTGCAGACGACTACAACACCTGCAAGAGATACAATATCGATATCATCGTTCCCGTTGACGACCGCGGTTATCAGACCGAGGAAGCGGGCAAGTACGCGGGACTTTACTATGCAAAGTCGAACGAGGTCATCCTCGCCGATATGCAGGAATCGGGCGCTCTCTTCGCATCCGAGGAGACCGTTCACTCCTACCCTCACTGCTGGAGATGTAAGAATCCCATCATCTTCCGCGCTACTCCCCAGTGGTTCTGCTCGGTTGCCGGCTTCAAGGACGATGCCGTTGCCGCTTGCGAGCCCGTAACCTGGCTCCCTGCATGGGGCGGCGAGAGAATGGTTCAGATGATCCGTGAGCGCGCCGACTGGTGTATCTCTCGTCAGCGTCATTGGGGTCTTCCCATTCCCGTATTCTACTGCGAGGACTGCGGAGAGGCTATCTGCAACGACGAGTCTATCGACAAGGTTGCAAAGGTATTCGCAGAAAAGGGCTCGAACGCTTGGTTCGACCTTGAAGCATCCGAGATCCTCGGCGAGGACTTCGTTTGTCCCGTTTGCGGCAAGAAGCATTTCTCGAAGGAGACCAACACCCTCGACGGTTGGTTTGACTCGGGCTCCACTCACTTCTCGGTAATCGATGATTGCGCGGATGTAGAATGGCCCGCAGACGTATATCTTGAGGGCGCGGACCAGTACCGCGGATGGTTCCAGGCATCTTTGCTGACCGCTATCGGCTCGGGCAAGACCGAAGCACCCTTCAAGCAGGTCCTCACCCACGGTTGGGTCGTTGACGGCGAGGGCAAGGCAATGCACAAGTCCCTCGGCAACGTTATCAATCCCGATGACATCGTCAAGAAGTACGGCGCCGACCTCGTCCGCCTCTGGGTCGCATCGAGCGACTATCAGGTCGACGTCCGCGTCTCCGACAACATCTTCAAGCAGCTTTCCGAGACCTACCGTAAGATCCGTAACACCGCGCGTATCATCATGGCTAACCTCGGCGACTTCAACCCCGACACCGACTGCGTCGCTCTCGAGGATATGCTCGATATCGACCGTTGGGCTCTCTCCCGCCTCGAGGCTCTTATCGAGGAGGTCCGCGCAGCATACGACGGATATTCCTTCCACCTCGTTTACCACGCTATCAATAACTTCTGCACCGTTGATATGTCGAAGCTCTACATCGACATCACCAAGGACCGCGTTTACGTTGAAAATCCCACCTCGAAAGCTCGCCGCTCCGCACAGACCGCGCTTTACTACATCATCTCGGCGCTCGTCAAGATGATCGCGCCCATCCTCGCCTTCACCGCGGAGGAGATCTGGCAGGCTATGCCTCACGCATCGAGCGATGACGCGACCAGCGTATACCTTTCCGAAATGCCTAAGGCTGACGGCAAGTTCGCGTTTGACGGCGCGGATAGATGGGAAGAGCTCTTCACCCTCCGCGATGACGTTATGAAGGCGCTTGAGATCGCGCGTGCCGAGAAGAAGATCGGTAAGTCGCTTGATGCCAAGGTCACCGTTTACACTGCTGACAAGGCAGTCCTCGAGCTTCTCGCGAAGTTCACCGAGGAAGAGCTTAAGACCGTATTCATCACCTCCGGCGCGCACGTCGTCGAGGGCGCAGCTCCCGAGGGCGCGTATATTCCCGAGGAAGGCAAGCTCGCCGTTCTCGTTGAGAATGCCGACGGCAAGCGCTGCGACCGCTGCTGGTGCTACTCCACCGAGGGCGAATCCGACGAGGAAGGCTTCATCTGCGAAAGATGTAAGAAGATTCTCGCAAGTCTTTAAGAATTAATAATGCAAAATCGGGGTCGGTTCATTAAGATCTGAACCGACCCCGATAGGTAAGTTATTTGATATAATTCTGCCGAAAAGAGTGCGAACACATTCTTCTCGGTGTCCCCTCATCACCCGCTGCGGCGGGAGCTTCTCCCAGGAGAAGCCGGGGGAATTTAGTTCGTGCGAACATTGCGAATAGAGTTAAGATTTGAGATCACAATGATATTCGCTATGCAAATGACGTATGCTTTGCATATGATATACACGATGAAGTGTGTATGATATTTTTCGTCAAGTACGAAATATGAAGGTGGAAATTTGTCAAGGCAATTTTCAATTAAAAATTCAATCTATGTAAACTGAACATAGGATTTGCAGTCCTAACCTCTGGCTTCTCCTGGGAGAAGCTCCCGCCGCGGCGGGTGATGAGGGGATACCAAGAAAGCTTTGTTCGCACTCGCTTTACGAAAAAATCTGCTTGTATACAATAAGGAAAGCAAAATGCTTTGGATAATTCTTTTAGTTTTGATAATATTTGCCGATCAGCTTTCAAAATGGCTGGTCGTTGCTCTGCTTCAGGGCAGGGAGTCGGTCTATCTGATCGACGGAGTTCTTCGCTTCACATACGTTGAAAACGACGGCGCGGCTTTCGGTATGCTCGACGATCACCGTTGGGTATTTTTGGTGCTTTCAACGGTTATGATAATCGCGCTGATCTATTACATTTGCAAATACAAGCCGAAGAGCAAATGGGTCATGACCTCGCTCATCCTCATTGTGGGCGGCGGTATCGGAAATATGATCGACCGCGTGCTTCTCGGCTACGTTATAGATTTTATTGATTTTTGTGCATTCCCCAACCTTTGGAGATGGGTCTTCAATATCGCGGATTCCTGCGTGTGCGTCGGCACCTTCATGCTCTCGCTCTGGCTCATCATTGATACCGTCAAGGCTTATAAGCTTGAGAAGGCGGAAAAGGAGAAGGCGGAATGAGCACGTCCGTTTATCTTGCCGAGGCAGGCGAGCGAGTTGACAGCTTTCTCGCGCGAATGAGCGCGGAGGAAGAAGAACCGCTTTCGCGTTCCGCCGCGGCAAAGCTTTGCGATGACGGACGCATTACCGTCGGTGGCAAGGCTGTCAAGAAGAATTACATTCTCCGCGAGGGCGAAAGCGTAGTTGTTGTTCGTCCCGAGCCGCTCCCCGACGAGGTCATGCCCGAAAATATTCCTCTTGAAATAATCTATGAGGATTTTGATATAATCGTCATCAATAAGCCGACGGGAATGGTCGTTCATCCCGCGCCGGGCAATATGACGGGCACGCTTGTGTCGGCACTCCTTTACCATTGCGGCGACTCTCTTTCGGGTATCGGAGGCGTTCAGCGCCCGGGGATAGTCCACCGTATTGATAAAGATACCTCGGGACTTCTCGTCGTCGCGAAGAACGATACCGCGCACCGCTCACTTTCCGAGCAGATCGCGCTTCACACTGCTTACAGACGCTATATGGCTATCTGTGTCGGCTCACCGCGCGAGGATTCGGGTACGGTTGACGCTCCCATCGGGCGTCATCCCGTTGACCGCAAGCGAATGGCTATCGTCCGCGACGGACGCGCCCGCGAAGCCGTCACTCATTGGACGGTCAAGGAACGCTTTCACGGTATTTCGCTGATCGAGTGCAAGCTTGAAACCGGCAGAACGCATCAGATCCGCGTTCATATGTCGAGCATCGGGCATCCCGTACTCGGCGACTCGGTTTACGGCGGCGACAAATGCCGCGCGGCAAAGGAGCACGCAAAATACATTTCGGGTCAGTGTCTGCACGCATACAGACTTGAACTCGACCACCCGCGCACGGGTCAGCGTATGAGCTTCGAGGCTCCTCTTCCCGAGAATATGGCGCATCTCATCGAAATCTTCAGACAGGAACAGTAAAAATGGCAGATTTAAGTAATATATTGATCGTCACCGACCTTGACGGCACTTTTTTCGGCAAACACGGCGCGCCGATCGAGCGCAATCTTGAAGCCGTTGAGCGTCTCAAGGCGCAGGGCGGTCATTTTACCATCGCAACCGGCAGAACGAATCTCAATCTCAAACATAAATGGCGCGATGCCGCCGACCTCGTCAACGCACCCGTCGTCGGCTGTAACGGCGCGATGCTTGCCGATCTTCGTACCGACAGAATGATCGCAGGCAGACTTATGAACCGTGAGCACGTTATCGAGCTTATCGAGTTTATGCTCCGCGATTATCCCGATCTCGGCGCGAGAGTTTCGGTCGAGGAGGGCTTTCTTTCCTCGCCCGCTCAGCGCGAGCGTTGCCCCGAGGTCGACCGCGATCTGAATAAAGTCGCGCCCGCAAAGGTCTTCACGCTCCCCGAGGAGGAGTGGATCTCGATTGCCGATTGGTATAAAGTCGTCGTCCGCGGCTCGAACGAGCGCACCGACGAATTCCGCGCTCTTGTCGAGGCAAAATGGCCCGACCGCTTCGTGACGAGCAAATCGGGCGCGGCGTATCTTGAATTCCAGGCACCCGGCACGACGAAGGCGACTATGCTCCCCGCCCTTCGCGAATACGTTGAGGGAAAGATTGGCAAGCCCGTCAAGCTCTACGCCTGCGGCGACTACGAGAACGATCTTACGATGCTCGCGGCAGCCGACGTTGCCGTCTGCCCCACGAACGCCATCGACAGCGTCAAGGAAGTAACCGACGTCTGCCTCTGCCACCATACAGAGGGACTTATCGCAAGCCTTATAGAGCTGATCGAGGAAGGAAAGATATAATAAAAAGTCTGCGTTTTACGCAGACTTTTTATTATACATACGACCTATCGATATTGACGACCGAGAAATAGTTTACGTCGATGGATTTTACGATGGTTTCGATATTTTGGCGTATCTCATCGTCGGTCTTCTTGAAGCCGTAAGGTACGACTACGTCGAAGATGACGTTTGTGTGCGTGGGGCCCGTGACCATACGGAAGTCGTGGATGGTCAGAGCCGAGTCGATGCAGGTGACGAGCGCGGCGATCTTTTCGCGCACAGAGTTGGTCAGCTCGTCGTTGGTCGCGATCGGGTCCATATGGATGACGGCGTCGCAATTCAGATGCTCGCGCAGTTCCTTTTCGATATTGTCGATCATATCGTGCGTTTCAAGCAGATCGGAATCGCAGGAAACCTCTGCGTGGAGCGAGATCATCGTGCGCGCGGGGCCGTAATCGTGAACGATCAGGTCATGGATACCCTCAACACCTTCGTAAGAATAAACGATCTTTTCGATCTGCTTGATAAGATCCTCGCTCGGGGGAGTGCCGAGAAGGGGATCCATCGTTTCCTTGACCGCGCGCAGACCCGAGAAGAGAATGAAACCCGAGACCGCAAGACCGCAGTAAGCGTCGATATCGAATGAGGTAAGGCGCGAGATGATGAGGCAGAGGAGTACCGCAGCGGTGGCAATCGTGTCGTTGAGGCTGTCCTGCGCCGTTGCACGCATAGCGGAAGAGCCGATCTTCTTGCCGATGCGGAAGTTATAAAGCGCCATATATGCCTTGACGGCGATCGAGCAGACGAGGATGATCACTGCAACGATGCTGAACTCGACGGGCTCGGGTGTGATGATCTTGCCGACAGAGGTCTTTCCAAGCTCGAAACCGACGAGGATGATGAGCATCGAAACGATCAGTCCGGAAATGTACTCGATCCTTCCGTGACCGAACGGGTGGTCGCGGTCGGGCTTTTGTCCCGACATACGGAAGCCGATCAACGTGATGACGGACGAACCCGCGTCGGTAAGATTGTTAAAGGCGTCTGCCATGATCGAGATCGAGCCGCTGATAACGCCAGCCAGAAGCTTGATGGCAAAGAGAAGGACGTTCAGAATGATTCCCATCACGCCGCAAAGAGTGCCGTAAGCACTTCTGACGGCTGGCGACGAGGTATTCGAGCTGTCCTTGATGAAGATTTTTGAGAGTAGACTTATCAAATTGAGCCTCCGAAAAAAGATGGTATTGGAGGAACCCGCGCGGGTTCCTCCAATATTATATGTTATTTAGTCAACGACTACAACTCCGTCTTCCTTGACGGTGACGGTCATACCGTCCTTGACGTAGTTTATGAATTCCTCGCCGAGGCAGTCGATTACGGGCATGTTGATGTCCTCGCACCAAACGCTTGCAAGCACAGCTCCCGCCGCCGCGAGAGAGTCGATATGCTCGGAGAAGAGCATACAGGCAGGCTGACGTTTCATTGAGCACGCACAGTAGAGAACAAGACCTCCCGTGGTCGAGCCGATCGTCTGGGGCAGGCAGAGAGCCTTGCCGCAGAGGGGCTTGCCGTGGAGCTCGGGGTTGTTCTGGTCGCCGCACTTGGTCTGCTTGTCGCCAAACTGCAGAGCCATCTGCATCGAGGCGAGGGTGTTGAATCCCTGCGTGGTAACAACGGCTTCAGCGGTAGTCGTACCGGGTGTTACGACGCGTCCCTTGAATTCTTTCATTTTTATTTACCCCCTTTCGTGATAGCCGCAAGAATTTCGTCGTCGGTGTAGTAGCGCGCCGAGGTGTAGGTGCGGAGCTTATTCGACGAGGTGATGACGGGCATCTTCTTGCAGAGTGGGTTGTTCATATACATAAGCGGACAGATGTAAGAGGTGATAACGCCCGTTGCCTTGAGGCGTGCGGCGTATTCAGTCTTCGCGAACTCCTCGAGAACCTTGGGGGGCGCGGTGAAGACGGTGGGGATAAGAACGGTCTTGTTGCCGGCCTCCTTCAGTCCCGCCTCGACCTTGTCGGTCCAGTCCTTAAGCTGTTCTAGCGACATATGGGGACATCCCATAAAGCAGAGCTTCGGCTTTGCGTCGGGCTTCTTCCAGATTACGGGGTAGTTTGCCTTTACTCTTTCGAGCTCGGCGTCGGTGATGACGTATTCCTTTGCGCCCTCGGCAATGAGGGACTTGCCCTGCTCCGTCGCTTCGGGGGTGAGTCCATCGATGTGATAAAGTCCGACAGCGCCGTTCGATGCGGTTGCCGCGCCGAAGTCCTTGAGGTAGGTGCAAGCGGAATCGTCAAGCTCGTTGCCGATCCACTTATCAAGTCCGATAACGTAGGGAACGTCCTCCATGACCTTCATACCGATAGCTGAGCCGAGAAGCTGTGCCTCGGGCTTCTTGGCCGTTTCGATCTTGACGATCCAGGTAGCCTTTCTTCCCTCGTCGGTGAGAAGACCGAAGTAGGGAACGTAGCCGACGATCGAGCCCATAATGTCCATAATTCCCGAGTTGCGGTTACAGCGCGCGCCGAGGACGGAGTTTGCGTAAACGACTGCGGAGGATTCTGCCCACGAGAGAACGTCGCCCTTCTTCGGCACGTTGCCGACCTGATCGAGGTAGCAAGCGCAGGTGAAAGCGTCGTCGCTCATAAGACCGAGCTTTTTAAGCTGACCCTCGTAGAAATCCTGCTTCGTATACATAAGCTTGTTGAAGACAAGATTCTGTAAGAAATTAGCGGGTACGTTCTTGTCGAGAGGACGGGGGTCGACCGAGAATGTCTGACCCGACTTCACGCCCGCGTCAAGAAGCTGCTGCATAAGCTCGTAAACGGGTGCCATTACCTTCAGACCGAAGGAGGTAACGAGGTGGTTGTGCTTTGATGTAACGGGAACCATCTTTTCGGCTCCGAAAGCGTCACCGAACATAACCATGGTCTTCATGATCTTCGCCATGGTCTCGCCCTGCGAGCCGTTCAGTATCGCCTGTTGTTCTTCATTAAGATACATATCTATATCCTTTCAATTCATATAAAAATGATTTTCGAGCAAACGCGAGAAAATCTACCTTAACGTTTGCCTATGGCAAACATATCACTGCGCGAAGCGCAATATCACTGCCGAAGGCAATATCACTCGTCCGAAGGACGAATATCACTGCAACAAAGCTTACAGCTTTGTTGCAACGTCCCACGCTCCCCAGATTACGCTTCTAAGGTTTCCGACCTTCTGTGCGTCACCGATAACGTGAACGCCCTTGGTTTCGATGGGAGCGGGATTGTAGCCGACCGAGAGGATGACCGAGTCAGCCTCGATCTCGAAAGTCTTGCCCTCCTTATCGGCAACGACGACCGAACCGTCACGGATCTCTTTGACGCCGGTTTCAAGGTAAACGGGAACGTTGTTGGTCTTGAAGCAGTCGCGCAGATAGCTTGTGTTTGCAAGGCAGATACCGGGGGTGACGATGAGGTCATCCATCATCTCGACGATCGCGGGCTTCTTACCCTGAAGGAAGAGCTCGTATGCGATCTCGCATCCGGTCAGACCGCCGCCGATAACGACGATCTTCTCGCCGACTTCCTTCTTGCCGAGGAGGAAATCAACTGCTTCGATGGACTTTTCAACGCCGGGGATCGGGATCCTCTTTGCCTTAGCACCGGTAGCGACGATTACCTCGTCGGCGCCGAGGGACTTGACGTCGGTGACTTCGGTGTTGAGCTTGACCTCGATAGAGGAGTAACGAGCGATCTCTCTCTTGTACCACGCGATAAGTGCGCGGTCCTTTTCCTTGAATGAGGGGGATGCCGCCGCGATGAATACACCGCCGAGCTCGCCCGACTTTTCATAGAGAGTTACGCTGTGGCCACGCTTTGCGCAGACGATAGCGGCTTCCATACCGCCGATACCGCCGCCGATGACAGCGACCTTCTTTGCCTTCTTCGCGGGCTGAATGTTATACTTTTTCGACTGCATAGTCTCGGGGTTGAGTGCGCAACGTGCAAGTCCCATCGTGTCGGTGAGATCCTGCGTATTTGCGTGTCCCTTCGAGGAAGAGAAGTTGAAGCATCCCGCGTGACAGCAGATGCAGGGCTTGATGTCCTCGATACGATTTTCGATCAGCTTGGTGATCCACTCGGGGTCGGTGAGGAACTGACGAGCAACACCCATACCGTCGATCTTGCCCTCGGCGATAGCCGCGGCACCCGTTTCGGGATCCATACGTCCCGCGCAAACGACGGGGATGTCGACGAACTTCTTGATGTGCGCAACGTCCTCGAGGTTGCAGTTTTCGGGCATATACATAGGCGGATGTGCCCAGTACCAGGAGTCGTATGTACCGTTGTCGGCGTTGAGCATATCGTAGCCCGCATCCTGCAGGTACTTTGCAGCCTTCTCGGATTCTTCCATATTACGTCCGACTTCAACGTAATCCTCGCCGGGCATTGCGCCTACGCAGAAGTCCTTCATCTTCGACTCGACCGAGTAACGGAGAGAAACGGGGAAATCGTTTCCGCAGGTCTTCTTGATCGCCTCAACGACCTCAACAGCGAAGCGGTAGCGGTTCTCGAAGCTTCCGCCGTAGTTATCGGTACGCTTGTTGAAGAACTCGATCGCGAACTGGTCAAGGAGGTAACCCTCGTGAACTGCGTGGACCTCTACACCGTCAACGCCCGCGTCCATGCAGAGCTTTGCGGTTTTCGCGAATGCCTCGATGATCTCGTGGATCTGCTCGACGGTCATTTCGGGGCAGATTATGTCGTGCGCCCAACGGGAACGCTGGGGCGAGGGGGATGCAAGCTCGTGCGAGGTGTCAAGGATGGGCTTGAGGATCGCACGGGTGAATTTATTCTTATGCAGGGGAGCTACGAGCTCTGTGATCGCCCAGGAGCGTCCCATTCCCGCGGTAAGCTGAACGAAGAGCTTTGCGCCGGTCTTGTGGATCTCATCCATAAAGACCTTGAGTTCTTCAAACATTTTCGGGTTCTGCCAAAGCCATTTGCCCCAGAAAGTGTCGCGGAGAGGCGCGATACCGGGGATGATAAGACCTACGTTGTTCTTTGCGCGTTCGAGGAAGAGCTTTGCGGCTTCCTTGTCAAAATGACATCCTCCAAGCTCGAACCAGCCAAAGAGGGAGGTTCCGCCCATCGGGCACATTACGATACGGTTTTTGATCTCGACGTTACCGACCTTCCAAGGGGTAAATAACGCCTCGTATTTGGGGTCAAGATTATTCATCTGAAAAAACTCCTTTATATATAATTAAATTAATTATATCATAATATCAGTACAAAGTCAATAAATATTACACTTAATTCTTGTCTAAAGCAACCGCAGGATATTTCCTGCGGTTGCTTATATTATGTAATTGCGAATCAGAGATCAAAACTCTTTTTTCTTTGCAACGATCGCAACACCGAAGCAGAGAACAGCAAGGATCGCGCCGCCGGAGATAACTGCGCCGCATCCGCTCTTTGCGGGAGCGGGCTCGGTCTCGGGAGCGTTGGTAGCTTCGGGAGCTACGGTTGCTTCGGGCTCGGTCTGGGGCTCAGTCTCGGGCTCGGTAACGGGTTCTGTTACGGGCTCGGTAACAGGCTCGGTTACGGGCTCGGTCTCGGGCTGAGCTTCGGGGTATTTAACCTCGGGAGCAGCTGCCTTGAGGACAACGATCTGGGGATTGAAAGAGCCGTCAATAGTCTGGGTCATTGCGTCGCCGGTAGCGCCGGTGATATCCTTGTAAGCCTTGTTGAATTCAGCAATTGTCTGACCGTTGAGGAGGGAGGTTTCATCTGCGATACCGCAGTCGAAGGTCTTTTCGGAATCTGCGCCGTTTTCATAAGCAAGCTTATGGAGGTTGGTTGCGAGAAGCTTGTTGCCGACGGTTCCTTCAGCATACGTGCCTGCGTTATTCCAACCGAGAGCATAGGTCTTTCCGGAGATCGCGTAGAGCGAGCCGGTGCCGATGTTGTTTGCGATAACGGCATTGCTCGAGCTGATGTATCCGAGGAAGTGTGCGGCAATACCGAGTTCAGCGTTCTGAGCCTCGATATAACCGGTGTTGATACAGTCGGTTACGTATGCGTATTCTTTTGTGCCGGAGCCATAGCCGTAGCCCTGGATACCGCCTGCGTTGCACTGTGCGTGGGAAGTACCGTTACCCAAGTTGGTTACCGTACCGGTATTGATGCAGTAACGGGTGTGAGAGAGACCGTATGCGCCGTCAGCTCCGGAAGAACCGACGATACCGCCGACTCTGCGCTGACCCGAAACAGCACCGGTGTTGATGCAGAATTCGATCTGGTTTGCGTACTTGCCGTCAGCAGCGGCAAACTTATCGCTCTTGGTACCCTGAGCGTAGCCGATAAGGCCGCCGGCGTATGCAGTGCAAGCTTCATCGGTATAGGTGGAGATGGTGCCGTTGTTCTGGCAGACACGCATAATAAGTGAAGAGTTGGTGGTGTGACCGATGATACCGCCGGTGTTGTTGTAACCCTTGACTTCTCCGTTGTTGATACAGCCGGTGAAGGTAGCGTCTACTGAATAGTAAACTCTTCCGACGATACCGCCGGTGTAGGTGCTGAATCCTTCGACTTTACCGTTGTTCGTGCAGTTGGTAACGGTTATGGTCTGCTCACCGGTGTAGTTGGAGTCGTTGAGGTAAAGGATACCTGTGATACCGCCGGTGCAGTGATATCCGGTTACGTTACCGTTGTTTACACATTCGATGATAGCAAAGGAAGCGGAGGTTCCTACAGATTTGTTATCGAACGCACCGATGATACCGCCGTTATAAGCTTCGCCGAGAAGGCTCGGGTAAGTAGCGGATTCCTGAGTAGCAAAACCGGTTACGTTAGCGTTGTTGGTAATATTGTAGAGTGTAACGGTTCCGTCGCCCGAAGCCATACAAGCAAATGCGCCGCGTGCCCAATAGCCGTTGTCCTTCGCGTGGTCTGCAACGACCTCGCCGTTGATGGTGAGGTTCATTGCCGTTCCGCAGAATTCAAGGAACATGGGCTCGGAAACGGTTACAGTTTTGCCGTTGCCGTCAAAAACGCCGGTAAAGAGCTTTTCATAGGATTTTGTAACCGTGATGTCGTTGGCGAGGTAATAAGCGCCGTCTTCCTTCATTGCAAGGAAGTCAGCTTCACTTGTGATCGCAGTGCCCTCAGGGGCTGCAGAGATCGAGAATGAGCAGATCGAGAGGATCATGCAGAGAGCCATAATGGCCGAAAGTATCTTTTTCATAACGGTTTCCTTTCTTGTGTGAAATTTGGTTAGTTTATTTTAACATAATGGTATGTAAATGTCAAGTGATAATTAATAATTGCTAATGTCTTGTTGATGATTTTTGTAACTAATTACAAATCAGTGCTTTACATTTTGTGCAAAATGACCACACCTGAAATTTCAATAAAAATCCACCCGCACTTTTGCGCGGGTGGATTGAATACTGTTATTTTATATCAGTTTTCTCTTCTTTTTGCAAGGGTTGCAACTCCGAGAACAGAGATGAGAGCAACAACTGCGAAGATGATAGCCGAGTCGCCGGTGGGAACGGGATCAGCGGGCTTGGTATCTTCGGGTTTAGCGGTCTCGGGTTCCTTAACGGGGTTGCCGTAGGTGCCGTCAGCGTTCTTTACGATCGCGTTGGAGCCATCTTCTGCTGCGATGAGAGTGGGAGCGAAGGTTCCGGCAGTCATAAAGAATACGTCTTCGGTCGCGCCGGTAGCTGCCTTGTAAGCCTGGTTGATCTCGTAGATGATCTGTCCGCTCGCCAGAGCTGCTTCGTCGGTCGTTCCTACTTCGTATACCTTATCGACGATCTTGTTCTCGTAGGTGTGAGCGTAGGTGTTGCCTGCGGGAAGAGAGTTGCCGGTGATGTTTTCGGGAGCAAATTCAGCTGCGTTGTCCCAACAGAGTGCATAGGTGTTGCCTGCCGCGCTGGTAAGAGTACCGAGAGCGATGTTATCCTTAACTACAGCGTACTTGGAGCTGATGTAGCCGAGGAAGTAGGATGCAACGCCCTTGTCAACGCCCTTGGATTCAACGTTACCGGTGTTGATGCAGTTGGTGATGAAAGCGTATTCCTTTGTGCCGCTTCCGTAACCGTAGCCCTGGATGCCGCCGGCTGCGTTAGCTGCAGCAGAGGTGCCGAGACCCTTGTTGGTGATGTTACCGGTATTGATGCAGTAACGGGTGTGCGAGATACCGTATGCGCCGTCCGCGCCGGTGGAACCGGAGATACCGCCGGATCTGCAATCGCCGGTTACGTCGCCGGTGTTGATGCAGTATTCGATAATGTTAGCGTACTTGCCGTCAGCAGCAGCGAACTTATCGCTCTTGGTACCCTGACCGTAGCCGAGAAGACCGCCTGCGTAGGGAGTTTCGCCGTCAGCGGAGTAGTTGGAGATAAAGCCGCTGTTCTGGCAGAAACGCATGATGAGGGAGGAGTTGGTGGTGTGACCGACGATACCGCCGGTGTTGCCGAGACCTTTGATCGCGCCGGTGTTGGTGCAACCGGTAACGGTAGCGTCTACAACGTAGTAGATTCTTCCTACGATACCGCCGGTGTAAGCGGTGAGGCCGTCAACCTGACCGTTGTTTACACAGTCGGTAATGGTTACGGTCTGTTCGCCGGAATAGTCGGAATCATTGATGTAGCAAATACCGGTGATACCGCCGGTTGCCACATATCCCTTAACTGCGCCGTTGTTTACACAGTTGGTGAATGCAACGGAACAAGTGGTTCCAAAAGAGTGGTTGTCAACCGCACCGACGATACCGCCTGCATATGCAAGGCTCTTGAGATCGGGGTAAGCGGTCTTATCATACTCGGTAAATGTGGTTACTTTGGCGTTGTTTACGATGTTTTCGAAAACAACTGTGCCGGCACCGTTAGCAACGCAAGCGAATGCGCCGCGTGCCCAATATCCGTTGTCCTTTGCGTGATCGGCAAGGATCTCACCGTTGAGGGTGAGGTTCTTTGCGGTTCCCTGGAATTCAAGGAACATAGGCTCGGATACAGTTACTGTTTTGCCGTTACCGTCAAATGTGCCGGTAAAGGGTGTTGCAAATGACTTGGTGATAGTAATGTCATTTGCAAGATAATAAGTTCCTGCGGGATCCATTGCGAGGAATTCCGCCTCGGTCTTAATTGCAGTGCCCTCGGGGGCAGCGGAGATCGAGAAGGAGCAGATCGAGAGGATCATGCAGAGTGCCATAATGATGGAAAGTGCCTTTTTCATAATGGTTTCCTTTCTTAAAATAAATTTTTGATAATTTATTTTAACATAATGATATGTAATTGTCAAGTGATTATTAATGATTGTTAATAATCTGTAGGCGATTTCTGTAATTTTAGACAAATCACAAACGCGGTTTTTGTGCAACATCACAACGACACATAAAACGACAAAAAGTCACCCGCACTTTTGTGCGGGTGGCTTGAATACCGATTTGTTAATATCAGTTTTCTCTTCTCTTAGCAACAACTGCAACTCCGAGAACGGAGATGAGAGCAACTACTGCGAAGATGAGTGCGGAGTCACCGGTGGGAACGGGATCAGCGGGCTTGGTGTCTTCTGCCTTTGCGGGGTTAGCGAAGGTGCCGTCAGCCTTCTTTTCAACGACATTGGAGCCGTCCTCTGCAGCGATGAGAGTGGGAGCCTTGTCGGTGCCGATCGACTGATAGTAAACGGTTGCGCCTGCAGCCTCGTTGATGAGGTAAGCGATCTCGCCGCTTGCGAACTGGTCAGCGGTTACAACAGTGCAACCAACGGGCTCGCTTACGGGGCCGTTGTAGAATGCGGGGATATCGCCGCTTGCAACGGAGTAGTTGTTCTTAACGAACTCTTCGGTCGTGCCTTCCTGTCCGTCGCCTCTGTTGTTCCAGCCGATGAGGGTTGCAAGATTGGTCTTGTTGGTGGTGATGGTACCTGCGTTGAAGCAGTTTTCGATCTGGTAGGCGGTGGTGTTGAAGTAACCGATAACGCCGGAAACGTATGCCTTGACGGAGTCGTCGCCGGAGTTGTTGACGTTGATGTTACCAACGTTGAAGCAGTTGAGAAGACCGTTTGCAAGGCCGTTGGTGCCGACCGAGCCGCCGTAGCCGTATGCGGAAACGCCGCCGACGTACATAGTGCCGGAGCCGACAGCGGTCAGTTCGCCGAAGTTACCGCTGTTTTCCATACGGAAGTTCCAGCCCTCGTGTGCATTTGCGTTTCTGCCGAGGTATCCGCAGATACCGCCGACGTAGGTAACGCCGTTGATGGGAGCATAGTTGAAGCAATCCTTGATAAGAACGCCGGAGATCTTGGTCTTATCGGGGTCCTGGGTGGAGCCGAGGATACCTGCGGCAATAGCGGTATCGTTGACGATAGTACCGTAGTTTACACAGTCGGTGATGGTTGCTCCTCCAACGAGGTAGCCGATGATACCCGTGCACTGACCCTTTGCACTGGAAATCGTACCGTTGTTTACACATCCGGTGATGGTTGCAACGCTGTCCGGGAGTGCGCCTGCGTCACGACCGAAACGGCCGATGATACCTGCGCCGTAGTTGTCGGTTCTGAGGTTACCGTTGTTTACGCAGTTGGTGATGACCGCAACGTCGTCCTGAATGTAGCCTGCGATACCGCCGACCTGGTTCGTGCAGGTGAGATCAGCGTCGTTCTGGCAGTTGGTGAAGGTAGCAACGGTACCCGTTGCACCGTAACCGAGGATACCGCCGGTGGTGTTACCGTTTACGATGGTAGCCTTGGTGAGAACGTTCTCAACGGTGAGAGTGCCGTTGGTCCACATAGTGATGTTGGAGCCATGGAGGCCGCCTGCATCGATCGCACCCTCAACGGTCAAGTTCTTTACAGTACCCTGAAGGTTAGCAAAGAGGGCAGCGGAGGTGGTGATAGTCTTGCCGTTACCGTCGAGGGTACCGGTGAATGCGGTGTTTTCCTTGTAAGTAGAGCTTACGGCTGCACCTGCATTCCAGGTAGCGTCGATGGTGATGTCGTTTGCAAGGTAGTAATTGCCATCTGCTGCCATTGCCGCAAATCCTGCAGCGTCGGTGATGGCGATAGCGCCCTCTGCGGGCTTGTAGTCAGTTGCAACGGAGCCAACGGTTGCTTCGGCTGCGGAAACAGAGAAGAAGCAAACGCTGAGAACCATAGCAAGCGCCATGATGATGGAAAGTGTCTTTTTCATTTCTTTTTGTCCTTTCGTACAAAATAATTGTTCTCGGATAGAGATATAAATAATTTTAGCATAATAAAATAAAATTGTCAAGGAAATTGTAGTAATTTATCAAAAGATTATGAGCTTTTTGTTGAAAATTATTGATTTTGAACATCAAATATGATAGAATTATAAAAAATTGGGAGGAAAAGCCATGATAGTTCATCAGTACGTCAAGGATTTTGAAAATATGGGCCTTGGAATGTTCGTGCATTTCGGGCTTTACAGCGTTCTCGCACAGGGCGAGTGGATAATGCATCAGCTCAAAATTCCAAAGGAGGAATACAGAAGCCACGCGCCCGAATTCTGCCCCGAGCCGGATTGGGCGGAAAAGCTCGTCCTTACGGCAAAGAGCGCGGGCTGCAAGTATATCACCATCACCTCGCGCCATCACGATGGCTATTCTCTTTATGATACCTGCGGCCTCAACGATTATTCAACCGTGGAATTTATAGGAAGAGATCTTATCCGTGAGTTTGTTGACGCTTGCAACCGCCACGGCATTATTCCTTTTTTCTATCACACCTATCTCGATTGGTACGACGAGAGATTCGAGAGCGATTTCCCTGCCTATCTCGATTTTCTGCGCAAGAGCGTCGAGCTTCTTTGCACGCGCTACGGCAAGATCGGCGGAATTTGGTTTGACGGCAAGTGGAGCAAAAAGGATGCAGATTGGGAGGAGGACGCGATGTATTCGATGATCCGCCGCCACCAGCCCGAGGCGATCATCGTCAATAACACTGGACTTTCCGCGCTCGGCGAGCTCGGACATATCGAGCTTGACAGTGTGACCTTCGAGAGAGGCAAGCCGAAGCCGCTCAACCTTGAGGGTTCGCCGAAATATATCGCATCCGAAATGTGCGAGATATTCGGCACTCATTGGGGATACGCTGAGGGCGATCTGCTTTATAAATCCCCCGCGACCATCATTGAGGAGCTTGCCGACTGCCGCCGTTACGGCGCGAATATGCTTCTCAACGTCGGACCCAAGGCGGACGGATATATTTCCGATATCGACCGCGCCTTTTACGGAATGGTCGGAAGATGGGTCGGGCTCTTTGACGAGGCTATCCGCAAGCCGCGCCCCTCGGGGATCGAGGTTGAGAGCGCCGACGGACGCGATTTTCTGCTCCGCGACGGCGACAAGCTTTATCTTTTCTGCTTCGGACTTCCCACCTCCGCAGACCCCAACGCCGCGCGGATGAAGGATGTGGCAAGATATGAGGACAGTTTCACTCTTTGCGGCGAGAAAGTGGTCTCCGCCGAATGGCTCGACAACGGAGCTCCGATCGAATTTGAGGAGAGGGAAGGAAAGAGCGTCATCAAGACAGTGCCGTATATCAGCGGCAGGAATTATGTGGTGAGAGTGGGGAGGATTGAAGTGACTAGTGACGAAAAAAGTGACTAGTGGCTAGTGGCCAAATGGAAGTGACTAGTGGCTAGTGGCTAGTGACTAGTGAATGGAAGATTTTTGAAAAATCAGCGCATCGGTAAGTGATTTGTGTCAGGGGATAGGTAAGCCAGTGTATAGTACAGGTAAGCCCTCGTCAAGGTGGAGATTGTAAAGTTTACGCAAGCGTAAAGTTTACAATACTACCTTGACGAAAC